>JBQTHZ010000062.1:0-17559 GCA_052388515.1 Chloroflexota bacterium
CTTTGCGCGTGAAGGCGTCCTGTCTCCGATCGTCGGCGCCGACTACCGCCGCGAGATCCTGGAACCGAATGGCTCCCGCGACGCCGATGAGCTCGTCCGCGCCTTCCTCGGCCGCGAGCCATCCAACGCCGAGTACCTGCGCCTGCGCGGGATGTCCTGACTGTTGCTGGGGAAGCAGCGCGTCGCTTCTGGCGTCGGCCGGCCCATAGCACGGGGCTGGACGAGGACTCGGACGGTCGCAAGCTCTGGGCTTTCACGGGGACGGAGTACGGCGGAGACTTCGAGCTCAACAAGGCGGTGTTCGACCGGATCATGGCGAGCCTCGAGTTCATTAACTGACCCCCGACGGCGGGCGGCCGGCCGCGTTTGCGCCGGGCCGCAACCATCGACGAGGGAGGCACTGCTTCAGGCTCCAGGCTGATCACGGCATGCGCCCTGCGGCAAACGGACGTTCGAATGGCCGAAGGATGGGCCGCGCGAGGCACCATCCTCGTAGTTGCTCGCGCCGGGGCGCAAACGGCCGAGAATGGACCGAGCGTCAGTGGTCGTCGGAGCAGCTCTGGAAGTACCCGCAGCCGTCGCAGATCATCTTGCACATGCGCTCCTCCATCTCCGACCCGCAGCTGGCACACGTGCGCATGAGCCGATTCGGATCGGGCTGCGGCGACGGCCTGGCATCCGGGCGAGCGGGCAGAGGGGTTGCGTCGGCTGGAAACTGGTCCGTCAGGCGCGCTGCTTGCATCGGTCATGACCAGGAGGTGAACCGATGGACACCGATCGCACACAGGACAGCATCGAGCAGCTCGAAGGCAAGCAGGTCAAGAACCCGATCACCGATGACGACGCGCGTCTCGGCGAAGCCGGCGACGCCATCAACCCCGAGGGGGAGGAGCCCGAGACGGACAAGGATGCTGCCGAGGGCCCCGTGCCGCACACCACGCAGATCCCCCGGTAGGAGTCTGCCCGCTTGAACAATGCACGGGGGAACGCACATTGCCCCGGCAACGAGCCGCGCGTAGCCCGATTCTGAGCGTGGGCGGCGGTGGGAGGGAGCAATCTCTCCGTCCACTGTGCCGCTGGCCGCCCATTGTTCAACTCGGAGCTCGTCGGGCCGCACAATGCGCACCCACCGAGCAATGTGAAATCGGGCGCGCGCCGACGGAACCATCGGTACGATGGCCGCGTGACCATTGGCACCGAACCAACCACGCTCGAACGCCTCGCCGACGACTACTGGAACGCCTGGCTGCAGCGACACCCCGTCCATGCGACCGCGCTCGGCGACCGTCGCCACGATGATCGCCTGGACGACGATTCGCCAGCCGCCCGCGATGCCTGGCGCTCCCAGCTCGGCGAGCTCGAACGCAGGCTGAAGAGCGACCTGGGCGAAGATCCCGACCCGGTGACGCGCACCGCGCTCACCGAGGCGCTCATCGCCGACCGTGCGATCCTCCAGGCGGATCTGGGCTCCTTCAGCGTCGACCCGATGGGCGGGCCGCAGACGGCCCTGCTCAACATCCCGTCCTATCAGCCGATCCGCTCCCCCGCCGAAGCCGACGCGCTTCTCGCTCGCTGGGCCGCCATGCCCGCGTTTCTCGACCAGGCCATCGAGAACCTGCGGCAGGGAGCCGCGGAAGGCCGCATCGGCGTCTCGATGCTCTGCACAAAGGTCACCGAGCAGCTCGACGACCTGCTCGCACGCCCGGATGCGGACTGGCCGCTCATGCAGCCCGCCACCGATGCGCCCGGAGTGCGCGACGACCTGCTCGCCGTCGTCGGCGGCGAGATCAGGCCGGCATTCGAGCGCTATCGGGCGCTGATCGTCGACGAGCTCGCACCCGCCGCCAGGCCGGACGACCGTCCCGGACTCTTGCACATCCCGGGTGGCGACGTGGCGTACGCGCTGGTAACGCGGGCACACACGTCACTCGACGTCGTGCCCGAGGACGTGCATGCGATCGGCGTCGAGGAGATGGAACGGATCGACAGTGAGTTCACCGAGCTCGGCGCCCGCCTCTTGAAGACCGATGGCCTGGCGGCCACCCTGACAGCGCTGCGCGGGGATCCCGACCTCCACTTCACCACGCGCGAGGAGGTCGCCGCGGTGGCGAAGTCGTCCCTCGACCGCGCGAATGCGGCGATCGGCGACTGGTTCGGCCGGTTGCCGCAGGCACCGTGCGAGGTGGTCGTCATGGCCGCGCACGAGGAGAAGCACTCGACCATCGCCTACTACCGCGAGCCCGCTGCGGATGGGTCTCGTCCCGGCCAGTACTACATCAACACCTTCGCTCCGGAGACGCGGCCACGCTACGAGGCCGAGACGCTCGCCTTCCATGAGTCGGTGCCGGGCCATCATCTCCAACTCGCGATCATGCAGGAGCTCACCCACCTTCCCGCGTTCCGCCGCTTCAACGGCAGCACCTCCTACATCGAGGGCTGGGGCCTGTACACCGAGCGGCTCTCGGAGGAGATGGGCCTGCTCTCCGGCGACATCGACCGATTCGGCGTCCTCTCGTTCGACGCCTGGCGCGCCTCTCGGCTTGTGGTCGACACGGGCATCCACGCCCTGGGCTGGACGCGACGGCAGGCCATCGACTTCATGGCGAAGCACACCGCATTGGGCGAGAACAACATCACCAACGAGGTGGACCGATACATCGCGTACCCCGGCCAGGCGTTGGCTTACAAGCTCGGACAGCTCGAGCTGCTGCGGCTGCGCGCCGAGGCGCGCCAGCGCCAGGGGTCGAGGTTCGACATCAGGCGCTTCCACGACGCGGTTCTCGGCGATGGGGCGCTGCCACTGCCCGCCCTGCGCCAGGTTGTCGAGCGCTCGCTCCGCTAGACGGATGGAGCGGCGCGATCCGTATCGGATCCTCCAGGTGCAGCCGGATGCCGATGCGGACGTCGTGAAGGCGGCGTACCGCGTGCTCGCCCGCAAGGCGCACCCGGACGCATCGGTGCCCCTCGATGACGCGGCGGAGCGACGAATGACCGACCTGAACTGGGCCTATGCGATCGTGCGCGATCCGATCAAGCGGCAGGTCTGGGAGGCCGACCGGCGCCGCGCCCCGCCGCCGGTGCCGGGCGAAGATGCCACGCACGGCGCACCACGGGGGCCATTGGGGGCGGACGGTGCCGGCCTGCGTCTCGACTTCGGCCGCTACGAGGGTTGGACGCTCGGCGAGGTCGCCAAACGCGATCCCGACTACCTCGACTGGTTGCGCCGCCACCAGTCCGGCGCGCGCTACCGTGACGCGATCGACATCCTGCTGCGCTCGGTTCGGCGGAAGTAGGCTCGGGCCGACCCGCCCGGCGGGGCGTAGGTTCCATCAGATGGCACCACCAGTGCCGTTAGCCGGGGTCGGCTGCCCCCATCCTCTCAAATGGCACCTCGAAATCCTCTCAAATGGCACCTCGAAGTGGCCACCTGTGCACACCGGGGGCCCGATTGCGGAGATGTAGCCGGCCAGCCCCTTCAGGTCGGTGCTAGTGGCACCACTGGTGCCATATGACGAAAGCCCACAGCGTGACGACCGCAATGCGACGGCCGACCATCCCGCGGGGTTATCGACCAAAGGGCGGCTCCGTGGCGCGCGCGTCGCCCGCAGCGCGGGTCGCATCGGCGCTGAGCGTCCGCCGTCGGCGGCTCGGACTGCCGTCGGCCACCCCCACGGATGAATTGCTTCGGAAGAAAGTAATGGGCTTGGCCTGACGCAGGTACGGCCCGCTGGGACCGCATCGGCTGAGACACTTGGGCGGTCATTCTTCGGGCGCGCCATATCGAGCGTCCACAACCGTCCCGGCGCACGCTCTGCCCCGCGCGTCGCCATCTGGGAGGCATGCATCCACCGTGAACCGATTCCGCAGTACCTGGCTCGCAGTGATGGGAGGGGCACTCCTCGTCACGCTGTCCATCTCGGCGGCCTTCGGCGCCGCGCCCGCCGGCACCGCCGAGGGCACCCGTGGCCAGACCATCGCCGCCTTCGTCCACGAGCTCGTGTTCGGATCGAATGACCAGACCGATGACGAGGTCGAGCAGGAGGAGGAGCTCCTAGAAGAGGATTTCGAGGCAGATGAGGAGCTCGAGCTTGACGAGTCCGACGAGGCCGACGAGGCCGAGGAGCAGGAGGAGCTCGCCGACGACTCGCATGGCGACTGCGTCTCCGACATCGCTCGCGACACGGACGCATCGGCCGCATCAGGCGAGAACCACGGCACCGTCGTCAGCGAGGCTGCTCGCGTCACCTGCTGGGAAGCTGACGACGAGGACGATGTGACCGATCCCGAGGAGGACGAGGAGGCGCTCGAGGAGGAGGACGACGAGGAAGCCGACTCACATGGGGCCTGCGTCTCCGCGGTCGCCCGCGACAAGGCTGCAATCGGTGGCAGGAACAACAACCATGGCGGCGCGGTGAGTGAGGCCGCGCACGAGTGCGGCGGCGAGGAAGTCGACGAAGAGGAAGCGGCCACCGACGAGGTCGCGCCCGATGAGGGCGACACCGAGGCCTCCGCCACGGAACGTCGCAAGGTCGACAGGGCCGCGGCGCACGCCGAGAAGGCCGCAGCGCGGGCCGAGCGAAAGGCTGAGAAGGCCAATCGCGGCAACGGCGGCGGGAACGGCCGCGGAGGCGGCCGCCCCTAGCTCACTCAGCTCCTCCACTGGCGCGCGGAACGTCGGATCAGTCGCCGCCCTCACCGGGGCTGGATGCCTCGTCCGGGATACCGGGCTGCTCCTTCGGATTCGACCCGGGCCGGTCGTCGACGCCCTGGTCCTTCATGTACCGATCCCGTTCGGCGGCCTCCCGGTGGGCGTCCTTGGCGCGCTGCGCCTGGTCGATGTTCTGGTTGACCCGATCCTGTGGAATGGGGCTCTGACGGCTGTCACTCATGTGCCGGTGCACCGCACCAGCCGTGCCAGCCCGGGCGATGGGTTGATGGCCGCCCTCGACCGTGGAACGCCGGTATGTTCGATTTCGATGCGACCGCGTATGCTGCGCTCATTCCGGTCGTCAGAGCGGGATCGGGACATGTCGCCGAAGGCCGGCGGCGCGTCCACGGAGGAAGGTCCCGCGCTGCGCGACGCAGTGAGCAGGCGCGGGACTTGCGCATGCGTGCGATCCTACGTGCACCCGGTGGTGACCGAAGCGCTCGGGTATGGCCCATGTATCTCAGCTGGCGCAGGCTCACCACCTGGAAAGGTGATGAGTGACGGTGCGATCGACTGATAACCCAACGTCCACGCTCGCCGCAGAGCGACTCCGTGCCGCGATGGCCGCGCCGACGCGCGAGCGCCGCCCATGAGCGTCCACCGTCCTTCAGACCCGGCTGCCCCGGACTCATCGACACCCGATTCAGCGTCGCTGGCGGACCGCGGACGTGAGCGAGCGGCGGCACCGTCCACGACAGCGCCGGCGAGACCGCCGCTGTCCCTCGAGGAGGCCGAAGCCCGCTATGTGACCGCGCGCGACGCCTGGACGGAAGCGATGCGCCGCTGCAAGAGCGGCCGCGCCGCCGATCTCGCTTCGCTGGCGATCGCACAGGAAGCGTACGAGCTTGCAACGGCAGAGGTCGGCGAATGGCGGTCGCGTGGACGAGCCGCGATCGCGATCGAGCCCGAAGCCAGGCGAACCGGGCTGGAGGCCGCCATCGGCCAGGAGATGGCCTGGCGCCGCGTGCATGAGATCAAACCGGCGAAGCAGGGACTGATTGCCAGGGCACTTCGGCGCCTCGCCGGCCGAGGCTGACTGACCCAATCCCACCAGGATGGCGGACCGCCCCGCATGCGCAGTCATGCCCGCTCCAGCATCTCCAGGACCCGATCATGCAGCCGACCGTTCGAGGACACGACCTGCGGACCGGCCCACGACGACTGTCCCCCCAGGTCGGTCATGCGACCGCCGGCCTCGGTGATGATGAGATGCGGGGCCGCCATGTCCCAGGGCTTGACCCCGTACTCGAGCATGGCTTCGGCAGAGCCCTGGGCAACGAGCATGTGGCCCCAGAAGTCGCCGAACCCCCGATCCCGCCAGGCCGCGTTCGTGATCCGTCTCAGCCCGTCCCCGAGCCCGGCCGCCTCGAGTCCGCGCAGCGTGGAGAAGGTGATCTGGGCATCGGCCAGGCTCTCGACGGCCGACACCCGGATCGCGCGCTCCACGCCATCGACGCGGGCGGTCGCTCCTCCACCCCGCGCTGCCCACCAGCGCCGGCGCATGGCCGGCGCCGAGACGACGCCGATGAGCAGCTCACCGTCGCGCTCGAAGGCGAGCAGCGTGGCGAAGACCTCGATGCCGCGCACGACGTTGTGCGTGGCATCGATGGGATCCATGATCCATCGGCCCTCGCCGGCGTCGGCGGCCGTCCCGAACTCCTCGCCGGCGACCGTGTGCATCGGGAAGGCGGCCGCGATCCGATCCCTCAGGTGCGTCTCGATCTCGGTGTCGGCCTGGGTGACCAGGGTTCGATCCGGCTTGGCGTTGACCGTCAGCCCGCCCGCGACATGACGGAGGGCGATCGCATCGGTCTCATCCAGCACCTCGTGCGCAAAGCGCAGCAGGCGCTCGGCATCGGCGGCGCTCACTTGACCGTCACGATCTCGACGTCACCGCGCCGCCCGACCACGTCGACGCTCATCCCCTGTGGCTGACGTCCGAGCAGCAGATCCAGGCTCGCATCTCCAACGGCCAGGTTCTCGATCCGCAGATGATCGAGGAAGGCCGGGAGGCGAGCACGGTTGAATCGCAGGGTGCGCCCTGGCGCGTCCATTTCCAGGCCGATGCAGGCCTGGAGCAGCATGAACACCGCGCCGGACGCCCACGCCTGTGGCGAGCAGGCCACCGGGTAGTGGGTCGGTCCCTCCCCAGCGCGACGGCTGAATCCGCAGAAGAGCTCCGGCAGGCGGGCCAGGTCGAAGTGGCGGCTCGCGTCGAAGAGCCCGCTCATCACGCGTGCCGCGTGATCGTGGAACCCGGCGCGCGCCATGCCCAGGGCAGCGATGGCGTTGTCATGCGGCCAGACGGAACCGTCGTGGTAGGACATCGGGTTGTAGCGCGGCTGGCCGGCGGCCAGCGTGCGAATTCCCCACCCGGAGAACATCGCGTCGCTCAGCAGCTCGTCCGCGACACGTCCCGCACGCTCGGACCCCACGATGCCGGCGAACAGGCAGTGCCCGGGGTTCGAGGTCCGCACGCGGCAGAGGCGCTTGTCCCCGTCGAGGGCGATCCCGTAGGTGTCGAGCTCCTCGACCCAGAACGCCTCCTCGAAGCGTGCACGCATGATCTCAGCCTGTGCGCGCAGTTCGGAGGCTCGCGCCGCGCGGCCCAATGCATCGGCGAGGGTCGCCGCGGCGAGCCGGGCGGCGGACACGGAGGCCTGGAGCTCGCACAGCGCGATCGGGCCCTCGGCCAGCCTGCCATCGGCGTGGAAGACGGAATCGTCCGAGTCCTTCCAGCCCTGGTGCGCCAGGCCGATCGGCGTCTGGCGCTCGTACTCGACGAAGCCGTCGCCGTCGGCGTCAGCCGGCCCGTCGATCCAGTCCAGCGCTTGCTCGACGTTCGGCCACAGCAGTTCGACGAAGGCCAGGTCGGCCGTATGCCGGTAGTACGCCTCGGCAAGCACGACGAACAGCGGGGTTGCATCGTGGCTGCCGTAGTAGCGACCGAACGGGACCTCCATCAGCGCGGCCATCTCGCCGTGCCGCACCTCGTGCAGGATCTTGCCGCGTTGTGCGTCGCGTGACGGCTCGTCGTGCGTCGCCTGGGTCGCCGCGAGATGGCCCAGCACGCCGCGAGCAAGCGCCGGCTGCACCCACAGCATCTGGAGCGCGGTCACCAGCCCATCGCGCCCGAACACGGTGCTGAACCAGGGCACCCCCGCATAGGGGTACGGTCCCTCCGCGGTCTCGCTCGTCATCATCACGATGTCGGACAGGCTGCGGCCGACCCATTCGTCGAACGGATCGCTGGTGCTGCTGACACGTGCCGAGCGCAAGACTCGCCCGCGCAGCTCGCGGCCGGATCGATCCAGTGCGGTGGCGAAGCCGATCGGCCGCGAGGCGCGCTCGAACTCACACGCGACCCGCACGTGGATCTGCGCGACCGCCCCGGGATCGAGCTCGATCTCCCAGGTCGCCCGGATCGCATCGAGGACGTCCGGGGTCGGCTCGAAGGCCACCCTGGTCTGCCGCCGGAGCCCGTCGAGGCCGACGTAGCCGAGCACCGCGGTCGCGTCGCTCACGCGCGGCTGGCGCAGCGAGCCACGCTTCGCGCGATCGAGGCCGCGAACCTCGAACAGGTCGACGTAGTCGGCGGCAAAGCGCACCGAGATCGGAACCCGTACCGGGTGCTCCCCGAAGTTCCGCAGCTCGACCCGCTCGTGGCAGGCGGCCGCCCAGAGCACCTTCGTGCGCGAGATGTGGATCGTGCCGCTCCGCAGGCGGTGCCCACCCAGCATCATGTCGGGGTTGGTCAGGTCGATCGCCAGCCTCGAGTTGTCACCGCGCGTCGTCGAGCCGAGGAGCAGAGGGCGGTCATCCGCCAGACGAAGGATGAGGGCCGAGAGGAATCTCGTGCCGCGATGATAGAGGCCCTCCTCGCTCAGGCCGATCGGCCGAATGTCCCCGTGCCGATCGAAGACGGCGAATGAGTCGCCGTGCTTCAGGACTCGGTCGTTCTCGTCCGCCGCCGAGCTCGTGGCGAGGATGTAGTAGCGGCCCTCGATCTCCACCACCGTGCGCGGATCATCGGGGCTCGCGGTGACCTCGTTCGGCTGGGTCGCCATTCATCTCCAGGTGTGCGGTCCGGGCTCCAGCCTACACACCTGCGACCGGCTCCTTCGCCTCAACCGGGAGCGCTGCGCTCGGCCGATGCCCATTGGCCCGGATCAGCCGCTCGTACACCCGGAGGTAGTCGCGCGCCATGCGCTCGACGGTGAACCGCTCCTCGAACGTTGCCCGACAGCGGGCACGGTCGATCTCGCCGAGCCGGCCGACCGCTTCCACCGCTCCGTCGATGTCGTCGACGATGAACCCGTTCACGCCGTCGGTGATCACCTCCGGGACCGATCCCAGTCGATAGGCGATCACTGGTGTCCCGCACGCCATCGCCTCGATCATCACCAGCCCGAACGGCTCGGACCAGTCGATCGGGAAGATGAGGGCCCGGGCATTTGCCAGAAGCTCGCCCTTGATGTCGCGTCCGACCTCGCCGATGAACTCGACGTGCGAATCGCCGAGGAGGGGCTCGACCTCCTCCTCGAAGTACTGGCGATCGGCGTCGTCGACCTTGGCCGCGATGCGAAGCGGGACGTCCGCCCGTCGGGCGACCTCGATGGCGCGATCGGCCCGCTTCTCGGGCGAGATGCGCCCGAGGAACGCGAGATAGTCGCCCGGCTCGGTTCGCGCGACCAGCTCATCGGGTGGCATGCCGTGATGGACCGTCGCCACCCAATTCGCCTGCGGCAATGGCGCGCGCTGGTCGTTCGAGATCGATACGACGGGCATGTCGCCGAACTCATCGTAGACCGGCTTCAGGTCGCCGATGTCGAGCCGGCCATGGAGCGTGGTGACCTGCGGGATGCCGAGGCGCCGCGACATGGGAAAGTGAAAGTAGTCGAGGTGCCAGTGGATCACGTCGAATCGGTGCGCCTCGGCGGCGACGCACTCGAGCTGGTAGACGAGGTGCGCGATCGGATCGATCACGTCGTCGTCGAGCCGAAGCGATCGGGGCGCGCACGCGACAAGCGTCGCATCGGTCTCCGAGTCACCGCTCGCGAACAGGGTCACCTCGTGTCCCTGGCGTACCAGCTCCTCGGTCAGGTATGAGACGACGCGCTCCGTGCCGCCGTAGGTGTGTGGCGGGACGCTCTCGTAGAGCGGCGCCACCTGCGCGATGCGCATGCGATTCCCTCGTACTTGCCTGGGCGGGCGAGGCCGCATCACGCAGATCGCATGCCAGCGCGCCGGCGCGTCAGGCGTCGAGCCTGCGCCGCAGCTCCTGGTTCACGAGACGCGCATCGGCGCGGCCGGCTGTGCGCTTCATGACCTGTCCGACCAGGAAGCCGAGCAGCTGACCCTTCCCGGACCGATACTCGCCGACCTGCGATGGGAACTCGGCGAGGACAGCGTCGATCTCCCCTCCGATGGCGGCTGAATCGGACACCTGGCCAAGACCATCACGGGCAATGACGGCGCGCGGCGACTCGCCCGTGGTGAACGTTGTCGCGAGCACGGCCTTCCCATTCCCGCCCGACACGACCCCATCCTGCACCGCTTCGATCAGCTCGGCCAAGCCAGCGGGTTTCAGCGGCACCCGGTCGGCCCGCAGGCCCTCGGCGGCATGCTGGTTGAGGAGCCGGCTGAACTCGCCCGTGATCCAGTTCGCGGCGGTCTTGGCCGGGATGCCCGCCTCGACAACAGCATCGAAGTAGGCCGCGAGAGCGCCATCCGCGGTGAGGACTCCGGCGTCGTACGCCGACAGCCCGAGCCCATCCATGTAGCGCGCGCGACGCTGGGCAGGGAGCTCGGGAACCTGTGCCCGGAGCTCCGCGACCCAGGCGTCCGAGGGTCGCAGCGGAGGCAGGTCCGGCTCGGGGAAGTAGCGGTAGTCGTTCGCTTCCTCCTTGCTGCGCTGGATGATCGTTCGACCATGCTCCTCGTCCCAGCCACGCGTCTCCTGCGTCAGCGTATCCCCGCGATCGAGGGCATCGGCATGGCGCTCGACCTCGTATTCCAGCGCCCGCTCGAGTGATCGGAAGCTGTTGAGGTTCTTGACCTCGACCTTGGTACCGAAGGTGGTCGCCCCCATCGGCCGGAGGCTCACATTGCCCTCGATCCGCATGCTGCCGGCCTCCATGTCGGCGTTGCTGGCGCCGATGGCCCGCAGCAGCTCGCGCAGCGCCTCCCCGTAGGCGCGGGCCTGCGCGGGTGAGCGGATATCAGGCTCGGTCACGATCTCCATGAGTGGGACGCCGGCGCGGTTGAAGTCGACGACGCTGTACGCGCGTCCGGCATGCTGCATGCGCGCCGTGTCCTCCTCGAGGTGCGCCCGCGTGATGCCGACGGTCACCTCTCCGCTCTCGCTCGGCACCGGCACACGGAGCCGGCCGTTGCTCGAGAGGGGCAGCGCGTACTGGCTGATCTGGTATCCCTTCGGGAGGTCGGGATAGAAGTAGTTCTTGCGCTCGAAGCGGACCGCCTCGGTCTCGACGTGGCAGTTGAGCGCCAGGCCGGTGAGCATCACCAGCTCGACGGCGCGACGGTTGATGACCGGCAGGGTGCCCGGCATGCCCAGGCAGATCGGACAGGTGCGCGAATTCGGCTCGTCGGTCCCCCCCTCGGTGGGTGCCGTCGGGCACGCGCAGAACATCTTTGACTCCGTTCGCAGCTGCGCGTGAACCTCGATCCCGATGACCGTCTCGTAGCGGGTGCCGATGCTCGCCGTCATGTGCCTGATTGTACCGAGCGTGCCACGAGCGCCGTTCAGCGGCGGTCCGTCAGGCCCCGCCGAGTCCCGGCCACGGTATCCTGCGCCGATGAAGATCGGTGAGTGGGACAACCTCGGGAAGGCGCGGGGTCTCATTCAGCGCCAGCTCGGCGAGCTTGGCGCGGACGAGTACGCGGCTCACGTCGACGTCAGCCCGGAGAGCGGCCGCATGCGCGTCTTCGTGGCGACCGACCTCTGCCTGCTCGAGTTCAGCTACTCACCCGCTGGCGCTGATCCGAACGGTGCGTGGATCCTCCGCGGACAGGCCCATCGCTGGACCGCGATCCGGGGTCTGCGCCTCCAGACCGATGCCCAGCTCGACGAGGCGTCGGGCAGGGACCAGGCCGTCTGGCGCCTCGTTGCCGAGGATCCCAAGATCGAGCTCTCGGTGACGACCGATGCCGGCCGACGATCGATCGAGGGCCTGCTCGCTTTCGCGAAGGCCTGCCTCCAGCACGCGCGCTAGTAGCCGTCGTCCGGGTTCCGATGCTCGTCCATCGTGGGCGACGGGCTCGCGGATGACACCTCGTCAGGTTCCTGCCCGCCGTCGCTCGGAGCGCAGCCGGCGGCGATGATCGAGAGGCCCAGGAGGAGGACGGCGACGCATCGGCGAGTCATGCCATCGATACGGGCCGGGTTACTCAGGAGCCCCTCGTGCGTCAGCCGTTCACGGCGGTCAGGTAGATGGTGCCGAACGGGATCCGCAGCCGGCCGTCCAGGTCGCGAGGGGTGACCGCCAGCATCTCCTCGGTCAACGTGCCGTGCTCCACCGGCGTGAGCTCCGCCGTCTGCGCTCCGCGTGAGCCCATCTCGCGCCAGGTGCGGAAGGCATCCGCGTCGGCAAGCATGATGGCCGTGGAGCGATCGACCGCGGTTTTCACGTTCTCCCAGCCGGCATCCGCGACGTGGGCTGCCAGCGCGCCGGCCGTCGGATAGCGCCCGCTGGTGTCGATCCCATACCGCCGGTAGATCTCGGCGTAGATGGCCGTCGGCGTGACGTCGGTGGGACCCGGGACTGACAGGCTGAGGCGACCGCCGCGCCGCGTCACCCGCAGCCACTCGCGCAGGACTGCAGCCTGGTCGGTCGCGAACAGCAGGGAGTGGACTGCGATCGCCACGTCGTGCGTCGCATCCTCGAGGTCCAGTGCCCCGAAGTCCATCTCATGGAACGTCGCTCCGGACACCTCGCGGCGGGCGATCTCCAGCATGCCCGGGGCCGCGTCGATGCCGTTGACGCGCCGGCCGTCGCCGAGCGCAGCCGCGGCGGCGATCCCGGTGCCCGTCCCGAGATCGAGGACCCGCTCATCCCGCTCAAGCCTCGCTCGACGCACGACCTCCGCCGCGATCGGACGCAGGGAGGGAGCCATCGTGGCGGCGTAGGCGGCCGCCGTCGCGCTGAAGCGTTGCGCCGCCGCCGACGTCACGCCGGGAATCAGGCCCGGTGGCGCGCCACGAAGCGCTCGATGCGGTCCATCGCCTCCACGATCTGCTCGTACGCGGTTGCGTAGCAGACGCGGACGTGGCCGGCCCCGGAAGGGCCGAAGGCCCTCCCCGGCACGACGCCGACACGCTCCTCCTCGAGGAGCAGCTCGGCGAAGGCCGTTTCGTCCAGTCCGGTTGCATCGGTCACCTGCGGGAAGCAGTAGAAGGCGCCCATCGGCTCGAAGCACCGCAGGCCGATCTCGTTGAAGCGGTCTGTCATGTACCGGCGACGGCGGTCGTACTCGGCGCGCATGGCCTGGAGGTGAGGCTCGCCGTTGCGCATGGCCTCGATGCCAGCGAACTGGGCGGCGGTCGGAGCGCACATGATCCCGTACTGGTGGACCTTGGCGATCCCCGTCATGAGATCGGCCGGCGCCGCGACATAGCCGATGCGCCATCCCGTCATGGCGTACGACTTCGAGAAGCCGCCGAGCAGCAGGGTTCGCTCGCGCATGGCCGGCAGCGAGCTGAAGGCGGCGTGGGCATGGTCGCCATAGACGAGGCGGTCATAGATCTCATCGCTGACGACGAGCAGATCGTGGTCCTCGGCGAGCCGCGCGATCGCCTCCAGCTCGGGCCGATCGAGCACGGCCCCGGTCGGGTTGTTCGGGTAGCCGAGGAAGATGGCCTTCGTGCGCGGCGTGATCGCGCGCTCGATCATGTCGGCGGTCACGCGGAAGTCGGTGGCTTCGGTGGTGCTGACGGGAACGGCGACGCCACCGGCGAGCTCGATGCATGGCGCGTAGGCAACGAAGCATGGCTCGTGGTAGATCACCTCGTCGCCGGGGTTGATGGTCGCGCGCAGCGAGGCGTCGACGCCTTCGGAGGCGCCGACCGTGATGATGAGCTCGGTGCGCGGGTCGTAGGTCACGCCATAGCGGCCCAGGAGGCTTGCGGCAATGAGCTCGCGAAGCTCGAGCATTCCGCCGTTCGCGGTGTAATGGGTCTCGCCTGCCTCGAGACTGTCGATGGCGGCGCGCGTGATCGGCTCGGGCGTGGTGAAGTCCGGCTCGCCGATCGTGAGGCTGATGACGTCCTTCATCTCCGCCAGCATGTCGAAGAAGCGACGGATGCCGGATGGCGGCATCGCGCGGACGCGGTCGTTCAGGAATTCGGCTGTGGCGCGGCGAGTCGCCGGCGGTTGCGTGCTCATCGCGGCTCAGTCTAGCGGGCTCAGTCATGCGCACTCGGATTCGGCGCCGTCGGGTCGCTGCTTCGCGATCCTGTTCGTTGTCTCCCAGGCGGGCTTTCGCGGATATCGCAGCGTGCTCGTGGCCCCAAGGCCGCCCCTGCGCGCTCGTGAGCACGCGCTCGTCCGAAGTATCGGTCAAAGCCAACGGTGCGCCGAACTGTCGGTCGAGGCCAGCGCGAGAGTCGTCGGTCAGGGGGCCGGCCCGGCGAGGCTGGTCAATCGGCTTCGCGCTCAGTGACGTGCGCCCCAGGCGCGCTCCCCCGCCTCGACCCGGAATGGCAGCCGGTTCGCCGGCCACGGCAGGGGGCAGGTCGCGTACGGGCTGAAGACGCAGGGCGGGTTGTAGGCGCGATTGAAGTCGACCACGACGCCCGCATGCCGGTCAGGTGCGCTGGTGTACACGAAGCGGCCACCGGCGTACGTCTCATGGCGGTTGGTCGCATCGGCGAACACGAGCCAGAGCTCGCCGGCATCACCGCCCCTCAGCGCCTGGAGCCGATGCGTCACCCCATCGAGATCAAAGGTAACGTCGCCCGGCGATGACTGGTCCTCACGCGTGCCGAGCACGTCGGGCACCGGCAGGGTCCGGTCAGGCGTCGGCTCGAAGCGGCCATCGAAGCACCACCTCGCATCCACCGGCCAATGGTCGATCCCATCGAAATCACGCCGCGTGGACGAGCCCAGGTCCCACGTGCGGACGGCCAGGCGACCGGAGCGCGCGATGACGCACAGGCGCAACGCTCCGAGCTCGAGCAGGGTTGGCTCGCCCTGCTGGTCGTTGGCGAGCCGAAGCTCGTGGGTCGGCTCGCCTTCATGCATGAAGTCGCCGCTGGCCCGCGTCTCGCCGCCGGCGACAGTGATCGTGCCGGCGGCGGCCGGTCCTCCGGGGAGGACGACGTCGCTGGCCGGGTCCGTCCCGACGCGGTTGACGCCCGGCGCCAACCAGCTCAGTCCGGCGAGCGTCAGCCAGCCCGTATCTCGTCGGAGCGCGGCGTAGCGCTGCGCGCGCCAGGCCTCGACGACGGCGCGGTGTGCGGCGGGATCCGTCACCGAGCCGGCAGGAAGATCAGGGTCGGACTTGCTCCCGGACCGATCCGGACGTAGGTCGCCGGTCCGCTGCTGACCGGGTTCACGCGAACCGGCCGTCCGGCGCCCGTCGTCCCATCCAGCGCCACGGCGATCGGCCCCTCGCCGAAACGGGCGATGCACGCGGCCGCATGGCCCTCGGTGATCGGCTCGGCCAGCACGAGCTCGCTTCGATCGAGCGTCATCCGCGAGCAGCGCGCGCCGAGCAGCTCGTCGTTGCCCACGTCATGCCACGGCCCGGATAGTGCCGGCGAGAGGTCGGACTTGGCCCGCTCCGTGTCGACCGTGGCGAGGACGAGGCCGCGTGGCGCCTCGGTCCAGTCGTCGATCGGACGTGGGAAGATGGCGAACCGCGCGTCGTCGGGGGCCGGGACGTCGAGCAGCTGCGTGGGCGCGGAACGCACGCCCCACCAGAGCAGGCGCGCCTCGTGGCCCGGCTCGGCGTAGAGCCACTGGGGGAACATCGTGGTCCCGCCCTCGCGCAGGACCCGGTTCAGGCTTCCCTGGTCCGGCACGGCGATCCGGACGTGGCTGATCTCCGCCATCAGTCGTGCGCGGTCGGCGGTCGCAGGTCGCTGAATCCCGCGGCGCGTTCATAGGCATCGGCCACGCGCAGGACCGATGCCTCGTCGAAGGCGCGGCCGATCACCTGGAGGCCGACCGGAAGGCCATCCGACAGCCCGCACGGAACGCTGATCCCTGGCAGGCCGGCGATGTTCACCGGCAGCGTGCAGGCATCGTTGAGATACATGGCCAGCGGATCGTCCACCTTCGCGCCGATCTTGAAGGCGACGGTCGGCGAGGTCGGCGCCAGGATGGCGTCGACCGTGGAGAGGACATCGTCGAACTCGTCCTTGATCAGGGTGCGCACCTGCTGGGCCTTGACGTAGTACGCGTCGTAGTAGCCGGCCGAGAGCGCGTACGTGCCGAGCATGATGCGGCGCTTGACCTCCGCGCCGAAGCCTGCGCCACGCGTGTGGGTGTAGTTCTCCCACAGCTCGTCAGCCGCGGCGGAGAGGCCGTAGCGCACGCCGTCGAAGCGCGCCAGGTTGGCGCTCGCCTCCGCCGGCGCGATGATGTAGTACGTGGCCAGGCCGCGCTCGGTCGACGGCAGGCTGACATCCACGATCTCGGCGCCGAGCTCACGCAGGGTCTCGATCCCGGCCCGCACCGCGGCCTCGACGCCCGGTTCCATGCCGGCCACGAAGTACTCGCGCGGGACCCCGAGCCTCAGGCCGTTGACGTCGCCGGTCAGGGCGGCGGCGTAGTCCGGTACCGGCGTATCGACGCTGGTGGAGTCGCGCGGATCGTGGCCGGCAAGCGCACCGAGCACGAGCGCGACGTCGCGCACCGAGTGCGCGAACGGCCCGCACTGGTCGAGGCTGGAGGCGAAGGCGATCATCCCCCATCGGCTCACCCGCCCGTAGGTCGGCTTCATGCCGACCGTCCCCGTCAGCGACGCGGGCTGGCGAATGGAGCCGCCGGTATCGGTCCCGACGGCGAAGACGGCCTGTCCGCCGGCCACCGCCGTGGATGAGCCTCCCGACGAGCCGCCCGGGACCGTGGTCTCGTCCCAGGGGTTATGAACGGGACCGTAGGCGCTGTTCTCGTTGCTGGAGCCCATCGCGAACTCGTCGCAATTTGTCTTGCCGAGCAAGATCGCGCCGGCGGCCGAGAGGCGTTCCTGCGCGGACGAGGCATACGGCGATCGGTATCCCTCGAGGATGAACGACCCGGCGGTCGTCGGCAGACCGCCGGGCAGGTCGCGCCCATGCTCGTCGAGCGCGCGTGTGACGAAGATGTCCTTGAGCGCATACGGGATGCCGAGGAGCGGGCGCGTCTCGCCGTCACCGCGAGCAATGGCCGCGTCGGCGTCATCGGCGGCACGTCGGGCGGCCTCGGCATCGACGGCCAGGAAGCTGTTCAGGCGCTCGGCGTCGCGATCGATGCGGGCCAATGCCGCGTCGGTCAGCTCCCTCGAGCTGAGCTCGCGGCTCCGAAGGAGCGAGCCGAGCTCGGTGAGCGTCCGGTCCGCGATCGGAAGGTCGGCGCTCATGGGTTGCCACCACGATACCGAGAGCAACTTCCGTCAAAAGGCACCACCAGTGCCGTTAGCCACGTCTCTACCGCGTCCCATGGACCGGTCTTCAACGATCCGAGCGCAAAGGAGCGACGAATCTCCACGTGGGGCGCGAATTCACGCCGAGTGCCCTGGCCAATGGCAGCACCAGTGCCATCTGACGGATTCAGCCGGCTCCCAATGAACCGCCGGAGGCTCCAGCCACGTCGACTCGCCACTCAACGCCCCTCCTGGAGAACGGT
>JBQTHZ010000063.1:0-40752 GCA_052388515.1 Chloroflexota bacterium
GGTGCGCTGGTCGACCCAGGATCAGCCCCTCGGGGGCGGCGGCTCGACCCGCACCCGTGGCCACCGATTCATCCACTGCGACGGCGCGCGGCGCGCCCCACCCGCTCACAGTCGCGGACGCGGCGGATCCGGTCGCCCCGTCCGCCGAGCATGCGGCCGACGAAGCCGCGCGGCGCTTCGACCCGCAGCGACAGCTTGAGCCAGTCCTCGGTGGTCTCGCCCGGCCGATAGCGGGAGTTCATGTGCTTGGCGATGTAGTGGGTGAAGCCGTTCGCCCGCCAGCCCACCATCCACCCGGCCAGCGGCTGCTTGACGACCGGGCTCAGCCGGACCCGGATGCCTTCGTCGATCACCGATTCGAGGAGACGGCGGCGCTCCTGGAACGGGACCGCATGCAGCGGCTCGCCGTCGAGCTCGACGAGGTCGACCGCCACGAATGCGCGCCGCCGCTCGGTCTCGAGCGGATCGGGAATCTCCTCCGCCAGGCCCTCGGTGGCGAGCGTCTCTGCCCAGGCGCGCGCGGGGCTGCCATCCCCGACGAAGGGCTGGGCCGTCCAGACCCCGTCGACGACCGCCGAGTTGGCCAGGATGGCCTCGGCCAGGATCTCCGGCGCGTCGACCATCTCGTCCACCTGGTCCACCGGCTCGCCGAGCTCATCGGTCAGGCGCACCCGACCATCCGCGGCGTGGGCGAGCAGTCGCAACCCGGGCCAGAGCGGCTCGAAGAGCCATTCGACGCTGAGGACTTCGGCGTTCGCCTCGATCGGACGCTGCGGGAGGACGGGTTCATCCATCACGCGACGATAACCCGCGTCAGGTGCGGTCGTACAGGTTGAGCTCGCCTTCCTCGACGGAGGCGCCGACCTCGGCGCGGATCGCCTCCCAGGCATCGAGATCCCACTCGCCGACGAAGGTGATCGCCGTTCCCTCCTTGCCGGCCCGACCGGTTCGACCGATGCGGTGCACGTACGTGTCGGCGTCCTCGGGAATGTCATAGGAGACGACGTACGGCAGGTCCGTGATGTCCAGGCCCCGGCTCGCGACATTGGTGGCGATCAGGAACTGGATCTTGCCCGCCTTGAAGGCGGCCAGGGTCCGGTCGCGCTCTCGCTGGCTGAGCCCGCCGTGCAGACCCGCCACGTTCTTGCCGCGACGCCTGAGCGTGGCGGCAAGGCGGTCGACGCCGATCTGCGTGTGGCGGAAGACGAGGAGCCGATCGAAACCGAACTGATCGGTGAGCTCGAGGAGCGCCGACACCTTGTCCTGCTCCGCAACGAAGTAGACGACCTGTCGCACCGTCTCGACCGTCCGCAGATCCGGTCGCACCGTGATATGGGCCGGGTCGCGCCGCATGAAGCGATCGCAGATGCGCAGGATGGCGTATGGCATGGTGGCGCTGAAGAGCGCCGTCTGGCGCGCCCTGGGGCTGCGGGCGAGGATCGTCTCGACGTCGACGATGAAACCCATGTCGAGCATTCGATCCGCCTCGTCCAGGATCACGGTGTGGACGCGATCCAGGCGCAGCTCGCCGCGCCGGATGAGATCGAGCACGCGACCCGGCGTCCCGATCACCACCTGCGCGCCGCGCTTGAGCCCATCGACCTGGCGGTCCATGGAGGAGCCACCGTAGATTGCCACGGTGCGCACATTGCGGAACTGGCCGATGCGCGCGATCTCCTCGGTGACCTGCACACACAGCTCGCGCGTGGGTGTCAGGATCAGGGCCTGCACGTGGTCACTGGACGGATCGATCTTCTCGACGATCGGGATGGCAAAGGCGGCCGTCTTGCCCGTCCCGGTCTGCGCCTGGCCGATGAGGTCCTCGCCCCGACGCAGCGGGGGGATGGCGCGAGCCTGGACCTCGGTCGGGGTGACGAACCCCATCTGCTCGATGGCGCGCGCAATCGTGGCCGGGACCTCGATCTCGCCAAATCGGTACGACCGCGAGGCCGCCATCGCGGCACGCTCGAACTCGGACGGTTCCGGGCGTTCGCCCGCCACCTCGATTGCCACCGGGTCGTCGGACGCGGCCGTGCGCTGGCGACGACGGGATCGCGCGCGAGGGGTATCGGTATCGGGCAAACGGATCTCCATCGGGGATGGCTCACGGTCGAGCTGCCGACCGCGACTCGATGCGGCAGGCCACGGCAGAGGCGGATGGCCAATGGACCCCGCTCAGTGGCGCGTCGACGACCTCGGCTCTGATGCTAGCACGTCACCCTCTCCGGCCTCGTGAGCGTGGCCGGGGGGTGGATCGATCGCCGGTGCAGAGGCACCGTGCTCCGGATGATGGCGGAGCCGATGGGCCAGGAGGCCGTGCGATGGCGCGAACACGAAGGCGAGCAGGAATACCACGGTCATCAGCAGCACGATGGTCGCGCCGGAGGCGGTGGCGAGATGGAACGAGAGGTAGTAGCCGGCCACGCCCACGCTGGCGCCGATCAGCGAGCCGAACGCCAGCATAGGTCCAAAGCGGTCGACGAGAAGGCGGGCCGTCGCCGCCGGCGTGACGAGCATGGCGAGCACCAGGATGATGCCGACGGCCTGGATCGAGACGACGATCGTGATGGTCAGCAGCACGAGGAGCAGCAGGTCGAGGGCAAAGATCGGGTACCCGAGCGCAGCGGCCAGCGTTCGATCGAACGAGGCCAGCAGCAGCTCCTTGTGGAGCACGGCCAGGGTGGCGATCACCGCGAGTCCGGTTGCCGCGCTGATCACGATGTCCTCCACCGCGACGCCCTGCAGGTTGCCGATCAGGAACGCGGTGAGATCGCCCTGGAACGTCTGCCGCGTGCTGATGAGCACGATCCCGAGCGCAAACGCGGCAGCGAAGAAGATCCCGATCGCCGTGTCCTCGCGAATGCGACCGCTGCGCGCGACCCATCCGATGGCGAGAGCGGTCAGCAGCCCGGTGGCCAGCGCACCGAGCATGATGCTGGCGCCGGCGAGATACGCGATCACGACGCCGGGGAACACCGCATGGCTGATCGCATCGCCGATGAACGCCAGTCGACGAACCACGACGTAGGCGCCGATGGCTCCGCAGGTAGCTCCCATGATCACGACCTCGGCCAGCGCGCGGACGACGAAGTCGTAACGGAGCGGTTCGGTCAGCCAGTCGATCAAGATCGCTCCTTACCGAGCTCGATGACTGTCACTCGAGCCATGATGGCCTCCGGCATGGACGTGACGATGGTCGCCCGAGTCGACGATGAGCAGCTCCCCGCCGAAGGTGGCGTGCAGGATCGGTGGCGTGAAGGTCTCGTCGGGATGCCCGTACGCAACGATCCGACGATTCACGAAGGCGAGCCGATCGCTGTGCTCGGCCGCCGACTCGAGATCATGTGTCGTCTGCACAATCGTGACTCCCTCGTCTCGGAGCTCCCCCAGCAGAACATGAATCGCCTGCTCGGTAGCCTGGTCGACTCCTGTCATCGGCTCATCCAGCAGCAGGACCGATGCGTCCTGGACCAGCGCGCGCGCCAGGAAGACGCGTTGCTGCTGGCCACCCGACAGCGCCCCGATCTGGCGGCGCACGAGATCCTCGATGCCCAGGCGGCCGAGCGCCTCCGTCACGCGCCGGCGGTCCTGCGCGCCGGGCCGGCGAAGGACTCCGAGATGCGCATAGCGGCCCATCATCACGACGTCGCCGGCACTGATGGGAAAGCTCCAGTCGACCGCCTCGCGCTGTGGCACGTAGGCCATGAGGTGTCGCGCCTGCCGCACCGGACGTCCGTCGATCGTCACGCTGCCCGTCATCACCGGCGTCAGGCCCAGGATCGCGCGGAGCAGGGTGCTCTTGCCCGACCCGTTGGGACCAATCACGCCCGTCAGCGATCCGCGCGGCAGGTCCAGGTTGACGTCGCGCAGCACGAGCCCGTCCCCGTAGCCGGCGTTCAGGCCGCGCATCGCAAGCCCGACCGGCTGGGGATCAATCGACGGGGTGCTGGCAGTCATCACCGATATGATACTTAGTCTCGCCTGTGATAGGGTCCGCTCATGACCGAGACCACCGCATCGCGCCTCACCGCGGCCGGGGAGCGCGTCACGCAGCAGCGGCTGATCGTGGCCGAGACGCTCGCACGGGCCGGACGACAGCTGACCGCTGCCCAGCTGTACGAGCTGGTTCGCGACGACCAGCCTTCACTGGGCCGCGCGACAGTCTTCCGCACGGTAGAACGACTCGTGGAGGCAGGCGTCGCACGGCGGCTCGAGCTCGAAGGACATGTCTATGCCTACGTGGCCTGCCAGCCCGAGCACCATCATCACCTGTCGTGCACGACCTGTGGCCGGGTCGAGGAGATCCCCGAGAGCTGGGTACAACCGATCGCGGATCGCGCGACACGGCGGCTGGGCTTCGAAATCGATGATGCGCGCCTCGACTTCTACGGCCGATGCAGCGCATGCCGAGCAAGTGCCTGAGGCCGGGGCTTGCGCGGGACGCATCGTTGGTGATACTGTGTCTCACATGAGAATGAGTATCACGCTGGTCGCTCTCGTTTCAGGCCTCGCCCTGGTCGCATGCGATGGCGGGGGCCAGGCCGATGACGGACGGCTGGACGTCGTCGCCACCACCACCCAGGTGGGGTCCATTGCGCGCGAGATCGGCGGCGATGAGATCGACCTGACGGTCCTGTTGCAGCCCGGTGCGGAGGCGCACGACTACGAGATGACGCCGGCCGCGGCGGCTGCGGTGGAGGAGGCCGACGTCGTGCTCCGCAGCGGAGCGGGCCTCGAGACCTGGCTGGATGATGCGCTCGAGACGATCGGCGGCACCGACGTGACGCGCGACATGAGCGACGGCGTCACGCTCCGGGAAGCGGCCGAGCTTGAAGCAGACGACCACGGCGATGACGGGGACGATGGTGCGGCCGATCCGCACTACTGGCTCAGCGCGCCGAACGCCGTCTTGATGGTCGAGAACGTCGAGGCCGCATTGGCTTCCGCGGACGCGGCGAACGCATCGGTCTTCGCGGAGCGAACGGATCGCCTGATCGAGCGGCTGGATGCCGCGGATGCAGAAGTCCGGGCGCTCATGGCCGAGATTCCCGAGGAGGAGCGTGGCATCGTGACGAACCACGACGCATTGGGGTACTTCATCGATGAGTACGGCCTTCGCTTCGTCGGCTCGGTCTTCCCCAATCTTGATGTCGCCGCCGAACCGGCCCCGGGGGAGCTGGCCGATCTCATCGAGACCATCCAGACCGAGAGCGTGGCGGCCATCTTCAGCGAGTCGGCAGTGAGCCCCCAGCTGGCACGCACCGTCGCAGCCGAGACCGATGCCGAGGTCGTCGACGATCCGCTCTACACCGACTCGCTGGGCCCCGAGGGCTCAGGTGCAGAGACCCTGGATGGCATGCTGCTCCACAATGCCACCGTCATTCATGACGCCCTGAGCGGCAGCTGAGCCGTCTTCGTGCTGGCCACCGCGATGCATCGAGACGAGAGCGCTGGAGCGGCCACGCGGGCGCGATTCCCGCGATCCATGACCGCTGGCTGAGCGTGAGCGGTGCCCGGCGGCGCGGCTCAGGCGCATCGCTCCTGCATCGACCGCGAGAATCGCGCCGCAGATCAGGCTCCGGCGCGCTGGCCGCGATAAATCGTGACGCCTGGGGGCCGATCTGCGGTCTCGGCTCGTCAGTGCGCCGAAGCAGCCACCTGCTCGGCGCCGGTGAGCGTCTCATCGAGCGTTGGGACTTCGGCATAGCCATCGGGGTGCGCTTCGCGCCAGGCCCAGGCGTCGCTCAGCATCCGTTCGAGCGTCGAGTCATGCGGCTGCCAGCCGAGCTCGCGGCGCGCACGGCGTGACGACGCGACGAGCACGGGTGGATCTCCCGTGCGCCGCTTGACCGGCCGAGCCGGGATCGCCCGGCCCGTGACGCGGCGGGCGGCTTCCACGACCTCGCGAACACTGAACCCGGCGGCCGATCCCAGGTTGTACACCTCGAACGAGGGGTCCCCCTCGCCGGTCGCCTCGAGCGCCAGCAGGTGCGCGTTCCCGATGTCACGGACGTGGAGAAAGTCGCGGATGCAGGTACCGTCCGGCGTCGGATAGTCCTGGCCGTGGATCTGGACGTGGGTCGCCACCCCGGCGGCGACCCGCAGCACCAGCGGCACGAGGTGCGTCTCCGGCTCGTGGTCCTCGCCGTTGAGCTCGGTGGCACCGGCAACGTTGAAGTACCGCAGGCTGATGGCTCGGAAGTCGTGGGCGGCGCAGAACCAGCGCATCGCCCCCTCGAAGGCGAGCTTCGTCTCTCCGTAGGGGTTGATCGGCTGGGTTCGGTCCGCCTCGGCAATCGGGACGCGGCGCGGCTCCCCGTACACGGCGGCGGTCGAGCTGAACACGAGTCGCGTCACGCCAGCACGCTTCATCGCCTCCAGGAGGACAACCCCACCACCCACGTTCGTGCGGTAGTAGATACCGGGGTCGGCCATCGACTCGCCGACGAGCGAGCGGGCGGCGCAGTGCAGCACCGCGTCGACGCCGTCGGACAGCAGCTCCTCCAGCCGCGCGCCGTCCTGGATCTCCCCCACTTCGAGCCGCGCGCCGTCCGGCAGGGATCCGGCGTGGCCGCTCGACAGGTTGTCGTAGACGACGACATCGTGGCCAGCCTCGAGGAAGCGCTCCACGCTCGTGGAGCCCACGTATCCCGCACCGCCCACGACGAACAGCTTCAATCCACGCTCCTCCGACGACTAGCGCGCCGCGCCGGCCAGCTGCGGGGCCTCGGTGGCCAGGCGTGCGAGCCCGCCCGTGAGATGCACGGAGACACGAGTCGCCCCCGCCGCCGCGGCATCGGAGAGCTGCTCCGCGCTGCGAAAGCGGCCGCAGGCCTTGATCCCGATCCGCGGGCCGACGCTGTCGCGCAGCAACCGGGTCCGCGCCACCGTCCCACGCGCCGTTGCGCCGCCGGGGCTGGTCACGACGTGGTCGGCGCCGGCGCGCTCAGCCAGCCGGCAGGCGCGGCGGACGAGCTCCTCGCTCATCGGTTCAGCCTCGATGATGACCCCGACGGCCGCCAGGGCGGAGTGAGCCATGTCGATCACGGCCAGCATGTCGTTGAGCACCGCCTCGTCATCGCCCGATGCCAACGCGCCGCCGTTCAGCACGAAGTCGATCTGGGTCGCCCCCTGCTCCAGCGCTTTCGAGGCCTCGAATGCCTTGACGCTGAGGATCTGGGCGCCGTGCGGGTAGCCGACCACGGTCCCGAGCGTCACCCGCGATCGGCCGAGGACGCGCTTCGCGGCTTTGACGAGCCATGGGTTGACGGTCAGGGCAGCGAGGTCGTGCTGGATGGCAAGCGTCACGGCGGCATCGAGGTCCGCGAGTGAGGCGTTCGGTTGCGTCAGCCGGTGCTCGAGCCGAACGGCCCGACGCACGCTGGCGGTCATCGGTGCACGGTTCCTCCGCTCGGTGATCAGCGTTCTGGACGGCCGATTGTAGCAGTGTCGGGTGCAATGTCAGCCCTCGCGGCCATCTCCGGTGCGTTCGGACACCGCCTCCGCCCCCATCACGCGCGCGCGTTCCAGGAGGCGCTCGCGCCGGTTGAGGGAAGGGTCATCGAGCACGGCCTCCAGGAGCGCATCGAGGATCTGGCCCATCCGTGGACCCGGCCCGATGCCGAGCTCGTGCCGCAGGTCGTTGCCGTCGATCGCAAGCCGGTTCCGGCGGAGGAGATCGGGGGACGCCGCCAGCTCAGCCCCAATCCGGCGCTCGAGCTCGGCCTGGTTCTCGTCGCCGGTGCGTCCGACACCGGAGGCCTCGTTGTCGGCTCTGCGCAGCGCGAAGAGGAGCGGCATCCCGGCCTCGCCGACGCGACGGATGAACCGCCGCACGGCTGCATCGGTCCAGCTGTCGTCATAGGCATACATGTGGTGACGGATGGCGTGGACCACCGCGGTCGCCGTGGCGGTCGGCACGCGGAGGCGATCGAGCGCCCGCGCCGCCAGCTCGGCGCCGACGCGCTCATGGCCGATGAAGTGGCCGTCGGCGAGCGTCGTGGCCTTCCCGACGTCATGGAGAAGCGCCGTCAGGCGAACGTCTGGAGCCGCGTTCGGCGCGGCGTCGACAGCCGCCAACGTATGGTCGAGCGCATCACCCGCCACGGCCTTCGACTGCGGCACGCCGCGCAGTGCGGCGAGCTCCGGAACGAGCAAGCTCAGCATGCCCAATCGCTCGAGCAACCGCACGGCCCGCGACGGGACGGCATCGGCGAGCATCCGCCACAGCTCGTTGCGGATACGCTCGGCTGACACGGCCGTGACGGTGGGGGCCAGGTCGCGGATCGCCGCCTCGGTCGCCGGATCCAGGGTCAGCTCGAACCGACCGGCGAAGCGAGCGGCGCGGACGAGACGGAGCGCGTCCTCCGCAAAACGCTCAGCGGGGTCGCCGACGGTGCGCAGCAGACGGCTCTCGAGATCGCGGGCGCCGCCGTGCGGGTCGACGAGCCGCCCGTGGCCGCCTCCAAGGTCGGTGGGGATCCAGGCGATCGCATTGATCGTGAAGTCACGGCGCGCCAGGTCCTCGGCCAGGCTCGCGCCGAAACGCACATCGTCGGGGCGTCGGCGATCGCGGTATCCGCCCTCGGTGCGGTATGACGTGACCTCCACGGCGGGGGTCCCGACGATGGTCACCGTTCCGTAACGGTTCTCCCAGGTCGCACCGGAGAACAGCGCCGCCACCTCCTCCGGATGCGCGGAGGTGGCGACATCCCAGTCCTCCGACGCGTGAACCGGGTCGCCTCGCAGCCGATCGCGGACGACGCCGCCGACCAGGGCCGCCTCGTGGCCGGACTCCTGGAGCGTGCGCAGCACGCGGACGACCGGGACGGGCAGCTCGTGGTAGGTCAGGGCGTCGTCGAAGGGCACCGCCGAGGCGGCCTCAGCCGGCGCGGTGCGGCGCGCGGATCGGCTCGAGGAAGAGGTAGCTGCGCCATGGGTCGTTCCGCTCGTCGGACAGGTACGTCCCGAACAGGTACCGCAGGTCGGCGCGCGGCGCCCGTGGCTCGCGCAGCAGCCGCATCCGTGCTTCGGCCACCGTCTTCCCGCCCTTGCGGTGGTTGCAGGATCGGCAGGCGGCGACCAGGTTGTCCCACTCGTGGCGCCCGCCGCGATGCTTCGGCGTGACGTGGTCGATGGTCAGGTCACGGCTGACGCTGCCGCAGTACTGGCAGGTGTGCCGATCGCGACTGAAGACCTCGCGGCGACTCAGCTTCACGCGTGGCTGCGGCCGCTTGACGTGGTACTGGAGGCGGATCACCGACGGAGCCGGGATGGCGATGGTCGGCGTGTGGATGACCTGGTGGTTGCGAGCCAGCAGCTCCGCCTTCTCCGCCCCGAGCAGCCGGAAGGCGCGCCTGATGTCGCAGACGTTGAGCGGTTCGTAATTCTGGTTCAGGACCAGGACGGGAGCGTTGATCATCATGCGCGGGCCTTCCTGGGCCGGATTCTAGCCCACGCGCTCGAAATGTTCGTCCACCCCGGTCGCGCGCCAGCGCGTGCATTGAAGCCTCACCGTGGGTCGCGAGTAGAATGGATGGTCGAAATCCGAGCGGCGCGAAGCGCCGGCATCGGCGCAGCGCAGGAAGAACGAATGACAACCATCGAACGATCAACCTGGGCCACCAAGGTCGGATTGGCCCGGATGCTCGCGGGCGGCGTCATCATGGACGTCGTGACCGCCGACCAGGCACGCGTCGCCGAGGAGGCCGGGGCGGTCGCGGTCATGGCGCTCGAGCGCGTCCCCTCTGACATCCGCAAGTTCGGCGGCGTTGCCCGCATGAGCGACCCGAAGCTGATCGAGGAGATCAAGCAGGCCGTCAGTATCCCGGTGATGGCCAAGTGCCGCATCGGTCACTTTGCCGAGGCCCAGATCCTGGAGGCGCTCGAGGTCGACTACATCGACGAGTCGGAGGTCCTCACGCCGGCGGACGAGGAGCACCACATCGACAAGCACGCCTTCAAGATCCCGTTCGTGTGCGGCTGCCGTGATCTCGGGGAGGCCCTGCGAAGGATTGGCGAAGGAGCGGCCATGATCCGCACCAAGGGCGAGGCCGGCACCGGCGACATTGTCGAGGCGGTACGCCACATGCGCGCCGTGCAGAAGGGGATCCGCCAGCTCCAGGCCATGAGGGGGGACGAGCTGTTCGCGGCAGCCAAGGAGCTGCGCGCGCCCTACGACATCGTCAGGCAGACCGCGGAGCTCGGTGAGCTGCCGGTCCCCAACTTCAGCGCCGGTGGCGTCGCCACCCCTGCGGACGCCAGCCTCATGCGCCAGCTCGGTGCGCAGGCGGTCTTCGTCGGCTCCGGCATCTTCAAGAGCGAGAACCCCGACCGCTACGCGCGGGCGATCGTGAAGGCTGCCACCCAGTACGACAATCCCGACATCCTGGCCGAGGTGAGCGCGGGCCTCGGTGAGCCGATGCGCGGCACCTCGGTCGGCGAGATCCCGCCCGAGGAGCGCCTGGCCGTTCGCGGCTGGTAGCGCCGGCGATGACCACCGAGGCACGGCGGCCGCGCGTCGGCGTGCTGGCCGTCCAGGGCGCGGTGCGCGAGCACGTGAACGCCATCCGCGACGTCGGCGCCGAGGCGTTCGAGGTGCGGCTGCCGCGCGATCTCGTCGGGCTGGATGCGCTCATCCTCCCCGGGGGCGAGTCGACCACGATGCGCAAGCTGATCGACGCCTATGGTCTTCGGGAGCCGATCCTGTCGCTGGCGCACGCCGGGGCACCGCTGCTCGGCACCTGCGCCGGCATGATCCTGCTCGCCGAACGCATCGCCGATGGCGACGAGCCCGTATTCGGCCTTCTCGACCTGGAGGTGCGTCGCAATGGCTATGGCCGTCAGCTCGACTCGTTCGAGGCCGATCTGGATGTCGAGGCACTCGGCGCCGAGCCGTTCCACGGTGTCTTCATCCGCGCGCCGTTCGTGAGCCACGTCGGTCCGAACGCCGAGGTCCTGGCCCGCGACCCGGACGGCCAGCCGGTCGCCATCCGGCAGGGACGCGTGCTCGCCACCGCCTTCCATCCGGAGCTCACGAGCGACCGCCGCCTGCACCGGCTGCTGGTGGCCATGATCGGCCAGGTGGCCGGGAGGCAGGCCTGATCGAGGTCGAGCCCACCATTCGCGCGGCACGTCTCACCGACCGGCAGGCGCTCACCGATCTGTCCCGTCGCGTCCATGCCGCCAGCGACGCCCACCGCCGCAGCCTCGGGGTGCCTGCGCCGAGCGCCGAGTCGCCGCGCATCAGCCTCTCGACGCTCATGCCGTCATGGCTGCCGCTGCGCGCTCCATCGGTCCACCTGGTGGCCGAGGTGGACGGCGAGCTGGTCGGCAGCTGCCGGGCCATCGAGGAGCCGCACCGAGACGACTGGGTCATCACCGAGCTCGACGCCAACGACAGCCCGCTGGCAGCAGAGATTCGCTACGACCTGCTCGACGCGATCGTGGCGGAGGGCGCGCGGCACGAAGTCGCACGCTTCCACGCCGCGTGCGCCGACGTGCGAGAGAACCTCGAGCTGTTCGGGCAGGCCGGCTTCATGGCCTACGCACAGGAGGAGATCTGGTGGCGGGCACCGGAGCCGACCCGTGGGGCGCGATCCTGGCTGCGCTCGCTGGTCGGGCGCGACAGCCGCGATGGGCGCGGCCCGATGGATGAGCTGGAGCTCCGGCCCGCCGGTGCGCCGGATGCATGGCACCTGTTCGACCTGTGGAGCCACGCGACCCCACCCGCCATCGCGCGCATCGAGGGGTACGGTGCATCCGACTGGGAAGCGGCCGCCAACGAGGCGATCGTGCCGCGCTCCGCGCTCAACCCGATCCTGCATTTCAGCCAGACCGATGCCTGGCTGCTCAACGCCGAGCAGCGGGCCGGCGGCTTCGCCCAGCACGGCGCCTGCCGTTCGGGACCGCACTACCTGCGGTTCCTGGTGCGCGACGGGGCCGATGGCGCGGGCTTCCTGCGCGCGGTGCTCGCGCGCATCGGCGACGAAGCCATCGCTGCAGGCATCCTCGCTCCGGTGCGAACATACGAGGCGGCGGGCACGCACGCTGCACAGGACGCCGGATTCGAGCCGATCGGAAGGGTCACACTCCTGGTGCGCGAGGTGCGGGCGCAGGTCCGCCAGCCGGCGATGGTTCCGGCGATCCGGTGATGAGCGAAGGGGAGGCGAGACGAGACGTGGCACGCCGCGAGACGACGGACGACCTCGATGCCCTGATGGAGTCACTCCCGCCGGAAATCTGTGATCGACTGCGTGGCCTGGCGAACCGGACCGACCTGCTCGAGGTCGTGATGGACCTCGGTCGCCGCCCACAGGCGCGCTTCACCACCGGCGAGGAGGACCTGCTCGACCGCGAGATCACCGAGGCCGATATCGCCCACGTCATCGACCACATCGGTGTCTTCGGCGACGACAACCGCGCCGGCATCGAACGCACGCTGCACCGGATCAGCGCCATCCGCAACCGCGCCGGGAAGGTGGTCGGCCTCACCTGCCGCATCGGGCGCGCGGTGTTCGGCACGATCGACATCATCCGCGACATCACCGAGGGCGGGCAGTCGCTCCTGATCCTGGGCCGCCCCGGCGTCGGGAAGACGACGATGCTGCGCGAGGTCGCCCGCGTCCTGGCCGACGACCTCGGCAAGCGGGTCATCGTGGTCGACACCTCCAACGAGATCGCCGGCGACGGCGACATCCCGCACCCGGGCATCGGGGAGGCGCGCCGAATGCAGGTCCGGACACCGACTGAGCAGCACTCGGTGATGATCGAGGCGGTCGAGAACCACATGCCCGAGGTGATCGTCATCGACGAGATCGGGACCGAGCTCGAGGCGGGGGCCGCCCGCACCATCGCCGAGCGAGGCGTGCAGCTGGTCGGCACCGCGCATGGCAACACGCTCGACAACCTCATGCTGAATCCGACCCTGTCCGACCTTGTGGGCGGCATCCAGCCGGTCACGCTGGGCGACGAGGAAGCGCGCCGCCGCGGGACGCAGAAGACGGTCCTCGAGCGCAAGGCGCCACCGACGTTCGATGTCCTCGTCGAGATCGTGGAGCGCGACAACGTGATCGTGCATCGCAACGTGGCGGAGACGGTCGATGCCATCCTGCGCGGCCACATGGTCCCGCCCGAGGCCCGCTATCGCGACGCGTCCGGCGAGCTCAAGGCGATGACGAAGTACGACTACCGCATCAGCGAGACGGCATCCGGGAATCCTGCCTTCGCCCCGCTGGAGCCGACCGGTGGCTTCGGCGCCTTCGGCCGCGGAGGGCGCGGTGGGGGGTCGGGCGGGGGTGGCCGCTACGAGCGTGGCGGGCTGCGGCCCCTGCCGGGCGGAGCCGATGGCGGCCGCGCCCAGCGCTTGCTGCCGGGAGAGCGGATTGCCGGCATGCCGGCCACGACTCCGGCGACCGATCCACGACGTGAGCTCGAGCAGGCGCTGGCGGAGATGGAGGCCAGCGCATCGGTGGATCGACCGGTCGGGGCGCAGCGGCCAATCGCGGATCGGGCGCGCTTGCATCGGCCGATGAGCGTCTTTGCCTTCGGTGTCAGCCGCAAGCGCCTCGAGCAGTCGGTGCGTGAGCTTGGAGTCCCGGTCACGGTCGCCCGCGAGCTCGACGATGCCGATGCGGTCGTGACGCTGCGCAACTACTACCGACGCAAGCCGGCGGCGCTCCGCGACGCCGAGTCGCACGGCGTCCCGATCTACGTCCTCAAGACGAACACCATGCAGCAGATGGAGAACATGCTCGCGTCCCTGTTCGACCTCGAAGCCGATCCGCAGGAGGCCGCGCTGCGCGAGACCTCGGAGGCGATCGGCCTGGTCCAGGCCTCCGGGCGACCGGTCGAGCTGGCGCCGCAGAATGCCTATGTGCGGCGGCTCCAGCACCAGATGGCGGAGAAGAACGCGCTGATGTCGCGGTCGCGCGGCTCCGAGCCGAACCGGCGCGTCGAGCTGATCCCCGAGGAAGGACGGGGCTGGCGATGAGCGGGCGCGGTGGTCGGATCGTGTTGGTCGTCATCCTCGCGGTCGTGATGCTGGCGCTCGTCGCCACCAGCGTGCTGCCCCCGGCGTGACGGAGCGCGGACGCTTCATCACCCTGGAGGGACCGGAAGGCAGCGGAAAGACCACCGCGGCGCGGCACCTCGTCGACTGGCTCCGCGGGCGCGACGTGGCCGTCGTCCTGACACAGGAGCCCGGTGGAACGCCGCTCGGCGACGAGGTCCGGCGCATCGTGCTCCACATGCGCGGCATGAGCGACGACCTGGACCCACGGGCCGATGCCCTGCTCTACGCCGCGGGGCGCGCGCAGCACGTGGCGCGCATCATCGCGCCGGCGCTGGAGCGAGGCGAGTGGGTGGTCTGCGCGCGATATCTCGACTCCTCGCTCGCCTACCAGGGCGCCGGCTACGGCAACGACATGATCGCTCTTCGCCAGCTCCAGGAGTTCGCGACGTTCGGGCTCCGGCCCGACCTGACGCTCCTGCTCGACCTGCCGGTGGAGGTCGGGCTGGAGCGCACGCGCCGGCGTACCGAGTGGAATCGCTTCGAGGACACCGAGGAGCTCGCCTTCTTCGAGCAGGTGCGGACGGCCTACCTTCGCCTCGCGTCAGAGGAGCCGACCCGGTTCGTTGTCATCGACGGCTCTGGCTCGGTCGAGGCAGCGGATGCCGCGATCCGTGTGGCCGTCGAGCGCCGCCTGCTCGCCTGACTCCGGCGGGACCCGCTCGATGGCGCTTCCCACCGAACGAGCAGCGGGATGCGTGGCGGGTGGCCCTCGGGTACTCCCCTGCGCCATAATCGGGGACCGGCCATCGCCCGCCGTGCCCGCGCTGAACGAAGGAGCCGCCCACCGATGAAGCTCGTCACCGCCATCGTGCACAACGAGGACGCCGCGACGCTGGTCGACGCGCTCCTCGAGAAGGAGTACCGCGCGACGCGCTTCAACTCTTCCGGCGGGTTCCTCAAACAGGGGAATGCCACGATCCTGGTCGGCGTCGAGGATGACCAGGTGGACGATGTGCTCGCCATCATCAGCGCCAACTGCCACAGCCGGAAGCAGTTCGTGAACCCGATGCCGCCGATCATGGAGCCCGGCGAGTTCTACATGCCGTACCCCGTCGAGGTCGAGGTCGGCGGCGCCACGGTGTTCGTGCAGCCGGTGGAGCGCTTCGAACGGCTCTGAGACGTTGGAATCGACTGCCCTCGCGCCGCATCCTGGCCACGTGGGCAGCGCTCGACGCCGCCGGTGCGGGGCCGCAGGATCGACCGCCCGTCGTGATCCCGTCGGTCCCCGGTCCGCCGGATGCCAGCCTCGACCTGCTGCTCGGCTTCCTCGACAAGTCGCGCCGCGCGATCCGCACGGCGGCGAGCCGGATCGAGGGCAGCGAGGTGAAGCGCTGCCACGTGGACCACCCCCTGATCGGCCATCTGCGTTGCGGCGAATGGCTCCTCTTCATCGGCATTCACGACCTCATGCACCTCGAGCAGCTCCACCGGCTCCGAGAGACCGATGCCGCGGCGACCAATGCCTGAACGCCCGGCACCGTTGATCCTGGTCACCACGCCGCCATCCGGTCAGGCGTTCGGGAGCCACTCCGCGATCGCGGCGGATGGACAGCGCCTCCTCGCCGCCGACCTTTCTCAACGTTTCGGGCGGCTCGGGGCCGCCGTCGCGCCCCTTCCCTCGGGCGCACCATCTGCCCTCGATCCGTTTCATTGGGGTCGCTGGTTCGTCGATGCTGCCCGCGCCGCCCTCAGCGCCGCCAGCGGCCGGGTCGATGCGCTCGGCTATGCGGGCGGCGGCGCGCTCTGCCTGGTTGGCGATGCCGCGCTCGACACGCTGCTCTCCCCGGTTCCGGGCGAGGTCGTCGCCAACAACCGCTTCAGTGCCGATGCGTTCGTCGTGGCCGGCGACCTGGAGCGGGCGCTCGACACGCTCGAAGGCTGCGGGACCGACAACGCGGCACCGCGGCGCCTGGGCGACGCCGGCTTCGCCGTGCGTGACCTGGGCAGCACGCCGTGGAGCCGCTTCGACGTCGATACCACCCTCGACCTCGCGCTCCTGCGGCTGGCCACGCGGCTGCCGGGGACGAGCTCGCGACAGCTCCACGGATCGGTGCGTGGCTACCTCGAGATGGCTCGACTGCCGGGCAACGCATCGCTCGAGGTCCCGCACCTGGAGCGAATCGGCGAGGTGATCCGTGATCCGTCGGGCGAGCTGGTCGTGGCCGGCAGGGTGCCGGTGGCGACCTGGCAGGAGCTCGAGACCGAGACGGCCTGCCGCATCCGTTGCCTCGTCGAGGAGCGAGGCATGCGCTCGGCGCGCGACCCGGACAGCCACCCACGATCGATCCTGGCTGCCCTCATGGCACGCACGTCGCCAGCTGACCTGATCGAGGAGCTGAGCCGGCTGGGCGATGCAGTGGTCCTGGACACGCGGGTGCTCATGGCGTCGCTCGCCGGATCCTCCGACGCGGCTGATTGGCCGCCGGAAGAGGAGCGGTTCGCCTGCGACTTCGGCGATGACGGTCGGATCGAGACGCCGTGGCTCCGCGAGTTGGCCGAGGCGGCGACGAACGCCCCGGTCCCGTTCCTGTTCGGCGGACATGCGCTGGTCAGTGATGGGCTGCGGCTGATCGTGGCCGCTGCCTGGCAGGGCCGCTGACCTGGCACCGGTCGTGCCAGCTGATGGAACCCGGCGCCGGTCCGGATCCACTGCCGCGGCAATCAACGCACGCGGGCTCCCCTGCTAGACTGTGGCTTGAGCAGGCCAGCGCCTCGCGGCCGGCTCCACTGAACGAGCAACTGTGAGTCGGGCAGCGCGCCCGACGTACCATGCACCAGCGTGCGACCGGAGTGGAGATGGATCACACCGGACTGGTCTACGTCATCGGATTCGCGTTCGCCGCGACGATTTTCGTGTTTGCCACGATCCTTTTCAGCTGGCTCATCACGCATCGGCGGCGGCGGCCCCAGAAGGGGCTGCCCTATGAGTCCGGCGTGGACACCATCGGCGACACCTGGAGCCGATTCGGCCTGGCCTTCTACCTCTACGCCCTGCTCTTCGTGGCCTTCGACGTCGAGATCATTTTCGTCTACCTGTGGGCGATCACGGTTCGGAGCCTCGAGTTCCAGGGAATCATCCTGATCGGCATCTTCCTTGCGATCCTGATGTTCGGCGAGCTGTACGCATGGAAGAAGGGTGACCTCCGATGGCAGTAGACCGACCAACCACCACCTCCAGTGAGCCGATGCCGCCGGCCGGCGGCGCGCCGATCATCATTCCCGACCAGGCGCGCGACGACGAGACGCTCCGCCAGTTCGGCATGGAGGAGCATCCCCAGGGCGGCTTCCACGGCCTGCTCGAGGTGATCCCCACCAAGGCCGACTACGTCCTCGACCTGATCCGCGCCAACTCGCTGTGGCCGCTCCTCTCCGGGCTCTCCTGTTGCGCCATCGAGATGATGAGCACGGCGACGAGCGTCAACGACATCGACCGATTCGGGATGTTCCCGTTCCGCGCCAGCCCGCGCCAGGCGGACGTGCTGATCGTGGCCGGCACCCTGACCACCAAGATGGCGGGACCACTCGTCCGCCTGTGGGAGCAGATGCCGGAGCCGAAGTGGTGCGTCGCCATGGGCACCTGCACCACGTCGGGCGGTCGCTTCAAGCGATCGTACAGCGTCGTCCAGGGGGTCGATCGCGTCATGCCGGTCGACGTCTACGTCCCGGGCTGCCCGCCGCGCCCGGAGGGGCTCATCTACGGGATGATGAAGCTCCACGAGCTCGTCAAGCAGCGGCGTGGCCAGTGGAGCACCTACGTCGACCGCGGCCCGCAGCGCACCCGCTGGGAAGGAGACGTGCGCTGACCGCTCCCGTCGCGGCTGGCTCGCTCGTCCGATTGCTGGCCGAGCGGCTCCATGCCGACCTCAGCCGTCTCTGGACCGATGAGGACACCGTCGAGTACCAGGTCGATGCCGCGCGCGCGCACGACGTGCTGCGCACCCTTCGCGACGACCCCGAGCTCGACTTCTTCATGCTGGCCGATGCCGCGGCCGTCGATTACGGCCCGGGCGAGCGGTTCGAGGTGGTCTACCACCTGTTCAGCTGGAAGCATCCGGGCTGGCTCCGCATCCGCGCCCAGGTCGATCGCGAGGACCCGCGCATCGCGTCGATCACCGACCTGTGGGAAGGCGCCATGTTCCACGAGCGCGAGATGTACGACATGATGGGGATCGTGTTCACCGGCAACCGCGATCTGCGCCGTATCTACATGAGCCCCGACTACCGCTCGTTCCCGCAGCGACGGGACTTCGTCCTCCCGGATGATGCCGCCGATTCGCCCGCCGCCGGCGTCAACCCGCTCGAGCGCCCCGAGACCTGGGACCTGACGCGGTTCAACCGGGCGCCCGCCGTCACCTTCCCGACCAGCGAGCTGCGCGCCGACGCGCCCGCGGAGGCGGTCGAGGACGGCGATACGCTCGCCGACAAGAGCCGGCCGAGATGACGAAGACCGACCCCGAGATCCGGATTCCCGACCCGATCGAGCTCGACCGCATCGAGGAGGATCGGCTCCGCGCCGTGGCGGGCCTGGCGCCGGTGCGCGTCGCCGGTGGCGAGTACGCCGGCTTCGACCAGGTCGGCATCCCCGATCGGCCGCCGCAGACGGAGCGCGAGCGCGAGATCTACGCCCTCGAGGAGGGCGAGATGCTCATCAACCTGGGCCCGCAGCACCCCTCGACGCACGGCGTCATGCGCCTGGTGGTCAAGGTCCGTGGCGAGATCGTCGTGGACATCGACCCCGTGCTCGGCTACCTGCATCGCGGCATCGAGAAGCTGTGCGAGAACGCCACCTACACCACCGTGCTCACCTACGTCGACCCGATGGACTACCTGTCGACGATGCACAACGAGCACGCGCCGGCGATCGCGTTCGAGAAGCTGTACGGGATCCGTGCGCCGAAGCGAGCCGAGTACATCCGCGCCCTGGTGGTGGAGCTGAACAGGATCTTCAGCCACGGCCTGATGATGGGATTCCTGGCGCTCGACATGGGTGGTCTGACGCCCATCCTGTACGCCTTCATCAACCGCGACGAGATCGTCGACATGCTGTCGGCCATCAGCGGCCAGCGCATGCTGTTCAACTTCTTCCGCGTGGGCGGCGTCAACTTCGACACCAACGACGAGTTCCTGAGCCGCCTCGGCACCTGGCGCGGCAAGGTCCTCAAGAACATCGAGATGAACGAGCGGATGATCACCGGCAACGAGATCTTCCGCGCCCGCACCATCGACATGGGCACCCTGAGCGGCCGGGATGCCATCAGCCTGGGAGTGACCGGTCCGAACCTGCGCGCATCGGGCGTACCGTTCGACGTACGCAAGGCGCAGCCGTACTCCATCTACAACGAGCTCGAGTTCGACGTGATCACGCAGCAGAGCGGCGACTCCTACGCGCGATACCTGCAGCGCATCGCGGAGATCAAGCAGAGCATCCACCTGATCGACCAGATCATCGACAAGATGCCGCACGGTCCGGTCCAGGCGCAGGTGCCGGGCATCATCCGGCCCAAGCCGGGGCGCGCGTTCGCCGCGATCGAGTCACCGCGCGGCCTGTACAGCGTCTACGCCATCAGCGACGGCGGGCCGAACCCGTATCGGTTCCGCATGCGCGATCCCAGCTTCATCACCCTGCAGGCCATGCCGAAGCTGATGCCGGGCCGCCTGGTGGCCGATACGATGGCCATCATGGCCAGCCTCGACCCGGTCATGGGCGGCGTGGACAAGTAGCCGATGGCCGTCTAGATGGACTTCGAGCTGCTCCTGGGCATCGGGCGCTTCCTGCTGGCCACGACGCTCCTGCTGCTGCTCACCATCCCGACCGCCTTCATCATCATCCAGATGGAGCTGAAGGTGATCGCGGGGATGAACCTGCGCATCGGGCCGAACCGGATCGGGCCGAGCGGCATGTTCCAGAGCACCATCCACGGCTTCAAGGTGCTGGCCAAGGAGGACACGGTCCCCGACCAGGCGGACCGCTCGACATTCACGCTGGCCCCCTGGATGGTCTACATGGCGGCGGCCATGAGCATGCTGGTCATCCCGTTCGCGCCCGGCGCCATCGCGGCCGACTTCAACATCGGCATCGTCTACTTCTTCGCCGTGCTGGGACTGTCGGTGGTCGGCCTGCTCGTCGCCGGCTGGGCGAGCTACAACAAGTACTCGCTGCTGGGTGGCCTGCGCAGCGCGGCCCAGATGGTGAGCTACGAGATCCCGCTGACGCTCTCGATCGTCGGCGCTGTGGTCCTGGCCGGCACGCTCAGCTTCAGCGAGCTGATCGCCTGGCAGCACGACCATGGCTGGCTTCTCGTCTGGCAGCCGATCGGCCTCGGGATCTTCTACGTCAGCAGCCTGGCCGAGGTGAACCGCACGCCGTTCGACATGGTCGAGGCCGATTCGGAGCTGGTGGCCGGGCCGTTCACCGAGTACTCGGGCATGCGCTTCGGCTTCTTCTTCTTCGCCGAGTACGTCGCGCTCTTCATCATGAGCGGCATCCTGGTCAGCCTCTTCTTCGGTGGGTGGCTGGCACCGTGGCCGTTTCCGGCCCAGCTCGACGGCTTCGGCGGGACGCTGTACGGCATCTTCTGGTTTTTCCTGAAGACCTACATCTTCGTGTTCATCGCGGTGTGGCTGCGCGCCACCCTGCCGCGAGTGCGGGTCGACCAGCTGATGGGGATGGCCTGGAAGGTGCTCCTGCCACTCGCCCTGGTCAACCTGTTCATCACCGCCATCGCGGTCGTGGTCTTCGACCTGTGAGGATGCCCTGATGGCCTTTCCCGGTTCCGGCATCGCCAAGGGCATGGCGACGACATTCCGCAACTTCTTCGCGCCGAAGGTGACGCGCCAGTATCCCGAGCAGCGCCCCGAGATCCCGGACCGTTGGCGCGGCCGGCTCGACCTCATCTACGACCCGTTCGGCGAGCACAAGTGCGAGGTCTGCTTCCAATGCGCGCAGGTGTGCCCGGTCGAGGCAATCGACATGAGCGGATTCGACTCGCAGGGCAACCGGATCCGCTACGGCATGCCGGAGATCTACGACGAACGCAAGGATGCCAACGCCTATCGCCGAGCCGGGCTGCCCGCCAGGCCGATGCGCAACGCGGCTCGCTGGGACGAGGCGATCGACACGCCCTTCGTCGATTCAGTGATCGACGGCTTCGGCGGACGGCCTGAGGCCCTGATCGCCATCTTTCGACCGATCGAGGAGCGATACGGGTACCTCCCGGAGCAGGCCCTGCGCCGCGTCAGTGACCGGATGAGCATCCACTGGGCGCAGGTCTTCGGCGCCGCCGGGCTCGGCGGCTTCCGCCTGCTTCCGAGCGAGGGCCACGTCATCACGGTGTGCGACTGCGCATCGTGCCGGTTCGCCGGCGGCGACCGAATCCTCGCGGCGTTGGAACAGGATCTCGGCATTCGCGCCAACGAGACGACGGCAGACGGTCGCTTCACGCTCGAGACGCGCAGCGACGTCGGCGCGGGTGCGATCAGCCCGGCCATGCGCGTCGACACCCTGGTCTACGGCCCGCTGGACCCCGAGAAGGCGCGCCACATCGTCGGTCAGCGGCGCTCCGCCGCGCCGGCGGGCAGCGCCGGCTGAGATGGCGAGTACGATCTCACCCCAGATCCACATCCTCGGCGGAGGCGAGCATCGCCTGCTGACCGATATCGGCCGTGTCGACCCGACCAGCCTGGCCAGCTACCGTGAGCACGGCGGGTACGCCGGCCTCGAGCGGGCGATCACGAAGCTGGCGCCGGATGAGGTGATCGGCGAGATCGAGGCCGCCGGATTGCGGGGTCGAGGCGGCTCCGGCTATCCGACCTCTGCAAAGTGGCGCGTGGCCCGTGACACGAAAGCGGACCGCAGGATCGTGGTCGCCAACCTGATGGCCGCCGATCCGAGCGCGCTCGGTGATCGCGCGCTGGCGGAGGGCAACCCGCACCTCGTCGTCGAGGGCCTCATCATCGCCGCCTATGCGGTCGGCGCCAGCGAAGCGATCATCGCGGTGCGGCGCGACTGGACCGCGGCCATCGAGCGACTGCAGACGGCGATTCGAGAGGCAACCGAGGCGCATCTCGGCGGCTACCTCGTCCTCGGCACCGACACGAGCGTGCAGCTCAGCGTATGGGAGGGCTCGGGAGCCTACGTCGCAGGCGAGGAGACCGCGCTCATCAATGCCCTCTCCGGCGACCGCGGCATGCCGCTCATCCGCCCGCCGTACCCCGCCGAGCAGGGACTCTGGGGGGCTCCCACGGTCGTCCAGAACGGGGAAACGCTGGGTCACGTCGCCTGGATCATGGCGCACTCGCCCGATGCCTTCGCGTCGGTCGGCATCGAGGGCAGCCGGGGCACGAAACTGGTCACCGTCATGGGCCGCGTCGGCGAGCCCGGCCTGCTGGAGGCTCCTCTCGGCACGCCGCTCCTCGATGTGCTCGGCATGGCCGGCGGCGGGACCGGCACCACCAAGGCACTCTTCGTCGGCGGCCCCGGCGGCGGCGCCATCGACGCCGGGGCGCTCAACATGCCGTACGACTACGACGCACTGGAGGGTGCCGGGGCGGTCATCGGCTCCGGGTCGGTCCTCGTCACCGATAGCCGGACCTGCATGGTCAGCTCCGCCCGCTTCTTCATCGACTTCAACGCCCGGGAAGCGTGCGGCAAGGCGGTCCCGTGCCGGATCGGCACGAAGCGGCTCGTGGAGGCGCTCGATCGAATCCTTGCCGCCACCCCGCGACCGAACGACTTCACGCTGCTGCGCGAGCTCTCGCGCAGGGTGAGCGACACGGCGCTGTGCAAGCTGGAACGGCTCGCGTCGGGTCCGATCCTGACGACCCTCGACCGCTTCGGCGACGAGTATCGAGCGCATGCCGAGCGCGGCGTCTGCCTGGCCGGCGCATGCCGGACCGATGACGTGCAACCCCTTCTCCAGCCGCTCGCCGGAGTCGATCCGGCGGTCGGCGCTTAGCCTCGCTACGATAGGACGGATGGGCTTCGGAACCACGAACGGTCATTCCGCCGGCAACGGCAGCTCGGGAAACGGGCAGGTCGATGACTTCACCCCGATCTGGCCGATGGTGCCCGGCACACGCGAGATCGGCGTCACCATCAACGGCCGGGAGCTCCAGGTCGAGGAGAGTCAGACCATCCTCCAGGCCTGTCGCGTGCTCGGGATCGACGTGCCGACCCTCTGCTACGAGCCGAAGCTGGCCCCGTACGGCGCCTGTCGAATCTGCGCCGTCGAGGTCGAGGGACGCGATGACACGCCCATCAGCTGCGGCACGCAGATCGAAGAGGGCATGGTCATCACCACCCACTCCGAGCGCGTCATCGAGAACCGCCGCATGGTGCTCGAGCTCATCTTCAGTGACCACGACGCCTACTGCCTCCCGCCGTGCCAGTTCAAGTGCCCGACCCGCGTCGACATCCCGGGGTATCTGAAGCAGAACACGTTGGGCAACTGGGAGGAGGCGACGCGCATCCTCAAGCGCTCGCTGCCATTCCCGGCCATTCTCGGCCGTGTCTGTCCGGCACCCTGCGAGACGCACTGCCGCCGCGAGGAGGTCGACACGGCCATCGCCATCCGCGACTCGCACCGGTACTGCGCCGACCGCGTGCTCGAGGTGGATGCCCCGGCCCCCATTCCGTGGCCGAAGGACCCGCCCACCGGCCGCCGGGTGGCGATCATCGGAGCCGGGCCGGCTGGCCTCTCGGCTGCCTACTACCTCCAGCTGCGCGGCCATCAATGCGACGTCTTCGAGGCCGATCCCGAGCAGGGCGGCATGCTCCGCTATGGGATCCCGCAGTATCGTCTGCCGAAGGGCTGGATGGACCGCGAGCTCAACCATGTCTGGGAGCTCGGCGCGACCTTCAAGCCGAACATGCGCCTCGGACGGGACTTCCATCTCGGCGACATCATCGACGACTACGACGCGATTTACGTCGGCATCGGTTGCTACAAGCCGAACGAGCTCGGCATCCCGGGCGAGGGCGCGGATGGCACCGTCAATGCCCTCGAGAACCTGTACAACTCCACCCGTGGCATCCCGGTGCCGCGCCTGAAGGGCGCGAGGGTCGTCGTCATCGGCGGCGGTTTCACGGCCATCGACTGCACCCGGACGTCGGTCCGACAGGGCTCGGCCGAGGTGACCCTGGTCTATCGCCGCGACCTCAAGGACATGCCGGCCGCAGACGAGGTGCACGAGGCCATCGAGGAGGGGGCGCGCGTCATCTTCCAGGCGGCGCCGACCCGGATCGTGACCGACGAGAACGGCAAGGTGAACGGGGTCGAGTTCCAGCGCATGAAGCTCGGCGAGCCGGATGCCGAGGGCCGGCGTCGACCGGAGCCGATGCCCGGCACGGAGTTCATCGTCGAGTGCGACACCGTGCTGGGAGCCATCGGCCAGGGGCCGGACCTGTCGTGGATCGAGTCGGAGCCGGAGGAGATCCGCGCCGGCCTCGAGGTCTCGCGGCGTGGCACGCTCGTCGCCGAGGAGCACATCTTCCGAACTGACGTTCCCAAGATCTTCGCGTCGGGGGACGTGCGCACCGGTGCTGCGACCGTGGTCGAGGCCATCGGCGAAGGGCGCCGCGCCTCGTACGCCATGGACTACTGGCTCCGCGGCCACGACCTCGACGACCCGCAGGTCCGGCGCATCGTCACCGAGCCGCAGCCGAACTTCCTGACCATCGTGCCCTTCACCGACGACGTGAAGGAGCCACGTGCCATCATGGGCACGCTCGGGCCCGAGGAGCGCAACGCGAACTTCAACGAGTACGAGTTCGGCTACACCGGCGACCAGGCCATGGCCGAGGCGGGCCGCTGCCTGCAGTGCACGTGCGAGGCGATCGGCCACTGCGACCTCCGCGAGGCGGCGATCGAGTACGAGACGACGCTCAACATGGCGATCGACGAGCGCTCGATCCAGGACAACCCGTACGTCGGCGAAAATCACGGCTACGGCCGGGACGAGACGCACTCCTTCATCCTGCGCGACTACTCGCGCTGCATCGACTGTGGCCGATGCGCGCAGGTCTGCAAAGAGATCGTCGGCGCGGGCTGCTACGACTTCATCGGCAAGGGCTTCGACTCGCTCGTCACCACCGCCGACTTCGTGTCGCTCAACGAGACGCCGTGCGTGTCGTGCGGCCGGTGCGCCGAGACCTGTCCCGTCGGCGCCCTCATGCCGCGGCCTCGCATCCTGGAGACCTACCAGCTCGACGTGTCGCGCTGCATCTTCTGCGGCATCTGCGCGGACGCCTGCCCGTATGACGCCCTGCGCTGCGGCCCCGAATTCGAGTTCAGTGAGTATCAGCGCGACCTCCCCATGCTCGACATCCTCGAGATGTCCGACCGGGAGCGCCCCACCCGCTAGGCGGTGTCAGCGCGCCGCACCGATCCACGGCCCGGGATGAGTGATCGTGCGAGGCTGAATGGCCGCCAGATCGACGTTCGACCGACTGACTCGAACAGTGTGCATGCCCACGAGCATTGGACGGGCGAACCCGACCCGGGCCGCCGAAACCGAGCACAGCCGAGCACGCTGCGACCTCATGCTGCCGGGCAATGAGCGCGGAGCGGCATATTATTCGAGTCGCGCGGCATGGTACGGAACAATGGCCACCTGACGGCGCGTTGTTCAGGGCCCGCCCTCGACACCGGCCCGGATCAGCCACATGCGGGGCGGAACCGACGCCGGGGTCAGCCGCCGCCGCTGACGCGCGTCATCGCGAGGCTCCAATCGGTGCAGGCTTCGTTCGTCTGCTCGATGAAGAAGTTTCCGCCGGGCACGTCGTTCACGAACACGATCCGGATGGGCGAGTTCGAGATCTCGTAGACGTACCCGCCGCCTTCCTGGGTGATCGAGACGGTGTAGTCCTCGCAGTCCTCCGTGACCGTGAGCCGGTATCGACCCGGAGCGAGCGGATACGTGACACGCTCGGCTCCGGCCTCCACCTCGGCGGTCGTCGGGTTGTCGGCAAACTCGTCCCCACCGCCGCCCCCGCTGCCTCCGCAGGCGGCCAGCGTCAGGGCGAGGGCCGCGAGCAGCGGGGCGGTCCGTCTCGTCATCGTGATCTCGACCTCCAGTTCCATGCCTCTCTCCACCGCCGGGCCGGCGGCGTCCGAAGGGTACGGGCTCATCGCGCGACCGCGCAATGCCTGCGCTAGAATCGGTCGCGGTCCCCACGCGGGACCCATGAGCGCTCGAACCTCTCTCTAGGGAGTACTCCACCCTGGATATCTCCAGCGTCCTCTTCTTCCTGCTCGCCATCGGCGTAGTGGGGGCCGGGATTGCCGTGGTGACGCTGCGCAACATCATCCATTCGGCCGTGGCCATGATGATCTGCTTCGGCTCCCTGGCCGGCATGTACGCGCTGCTCGGTGCGCCGATCGTCGCCGCCGCCCAGGTCCTCATCTACCTGGGTGCCATCAGCGTCCTCATCCTGTTCGCGATCATGCTGACCCAGGCGGGAGATGCGAACCTCCCCGCGCCCTTCCATCGCCAGGTCCCCATCGCGGCCGTCGTCGCGCTCGCCCTCATCGGCCTGGTCGGCTGGGCGGTCATCCAGACCGATTGGGGCGTTGCCGCCGAAGCCGTCGCGGCCGGCGTCGAAGCCATCGCGGACGCGGTCTTCACCACCTTCGCTCTCCCGTTCGAGATCATCAGCATGCTGATCCTGGTCGCCATCATCGGCGCCATCTTCCTGGCCCGCCGGCCGGAAGAGGACGAGCGAGCGAACTGACCGATGGCGCTCGAGGGCTACCTGCTGGTCTCCGCGGCGCTGTTCGGCATCGGCACGTTCGGCTTCATGGCCCGCCGGAACGCGATCCTCATGCTCATCAGCATCGAGCTCATGTTCAATGCGGTGAACCTCAGCCTCGTCGCCTTCAACGCCTTTTTGCCAGCCGATCCGAACACGGGTGCCGTCTTCGCCCTCATGATCATGGCTGTCGCGGCGGCCGAGGTCACCGTCGGCCTGGCGCTCGTCATCGCGATCATCCGCACGCGACAGACCGCCGAGGTCGACCAGTACTCCGACCTCAAGGAATAGGCGCCGAACGATGGACCTGCTGATCGCCCTCATTCCCGCGCTGCCCCTTGCGGGCTTCCTGTTCGCCGTGCTGGTCGGCCCGCGGCTCGATCACGTGCCCCTCCATGGCCACGCCGGCGACCACCACGACGCAGCCGATGGGCACGATGATCACGACGTTGACGACTCGGCCTTCCGGGAGAGTCCGGGCGAGGACGAGCAGCGCGCGACCAGCCCGCACGCGGGTCACGACGACGACCTCGCCAATGCCGAGGGCGCCGATGGCGTGATCCCCGCCGACCTGCGCGACGGCGTCGGCCAGGCCGGTCACGTCGCGCCGGGTACCGAACGTCCCCGCTACCGGTCCTGGATCATCCCGACCGCCTTCGTCGGGCTGATGTGGGTGATCAGCATGATCGTCTTCGCGGCCGTCATCTTCGGTGGCAACGAGTACGAGGTGACGGTCTACGAATGGATCGCCTCGGGCGATTTCGTCATCAACATCAGCTTCCTGGTCGACTCATTGACCGCCATGCTCCTGCTGGTGGTCAGCACGGTCGGCTTCCTGGTCCACATCTACTCCATCGGCTACATGGATGGCGACCGGGGATTCTGGCGCTTCTTCGCCTACCTGAACCTGTTCATGTTCAGCATGCTGCTCCTGATCCTGGGCGACAACTTCCTCATGCTCTACGTCGGCTGGGAGGCAGTCGGCCTGTGCAGCTACGCGCTCATCGGCTTCTGGTACAAGAAGCCCTCCGCGGCGGGTGCCGCCAAGAAGGCGTTCGTCGTCAACCGGGTCGGTGACTTCGGGTTCGGCCTCGGGATCATGATGATCTGGGTGAATCTCGGGACGCTGAGCTTCCGCGAGGTGTTCGAGCGGATCGGGACCCTTGACGAGGGCACGGTCACCATCATCGCCCTCCTCCTCTTCGCCGGAGCCGTCGGCAAGAGCGCGCAGTTCCCGCTGCACGTCTGGCTGCCGGACGCCATGGAGGGCCCGACGCCGGTCAGCGCGCTCATCCACGCCGCGACCATGGTCAATGCCGGCGTCTACCTGGTGGCCCGCGCCAACCCGATCTTCATCGAGGCCCCGACCGCGATGTGGGTGGTCGCCATCATCGGCGTCTTCACGGCCATCTTCGCCGCGGCCATCGCGCTCACCCAGAACGACATCAAGAAGGTTCTTGCCTACAGCACGGTCAGCCAGCTGGCGTACATGTTCTTCGCGCTCGGCATCGGCGCCTGGGTGGCGGCCATCTTCCACCTCGTGTCCCACGGCTTCTTCAAGGGGCTGCTCTTCATGGGCTCTGGCTCTGTGATCCACGGCGCCGGCGGCGAGCAGGACATGCGCTACATGGGCAACCTGCGCGCGAAGATGCGCTGGACCTACATCACGATGGTGATCGGCTCGCTCGCGCTGGCCGGCATCCCGATCTTTTCCGGCTTCTTCAGCAAGGACGAGATCCTGGCCGAGTCCTTCAACCGCGGCTACCTCGTCTTCTATGTCATCGGCACCATCGTCGCGTTCATGACCGCCTTCTATACGTTCCGCATGATCTTCATGACCTTCTGGGGAGAGTGGCGCGGGCCGCGGGCGGTGTGGGACCACGTCCACGAGAGTGCGGTGACCATGGTCGCGCCGCTCGTCATCCTCGCGGTGCCGACCATCCTGGCCGGCCTCATCCTGGGTATCCCGCCGGAGGGTGGCCTGGTCCATGGCTGGCTGGAGGAGGTCTTCCATGATGCGGAGGAGGCGGGCATCCTGCCAGGCTCGATCTTCGCCGGCGGCCACCACGACTTCGAGCTCTTCGGCCTGGGCGGGCTGCTGCTGCTGGTCGGTGCCGTCGTGGCCGCGGCCGGCATCTGGCTGGCCCATCGTTGGTACGTGCAGCGACCCGAGTCTGCGGGTCGCTTCATGGAGCGGATCCCCTTCGGGCTGGGCCCGGGCATGTATCGGGCCAGTGTGAACAGGTACTACGTCGACGACATCTATCAGCTCGTCTGGTCGCGCGGTGGCGTCCTGCTCAGCAACGCACTGTGGTGGTTCGATGTCAGGGTCATCGATGGCGCGGTGGACGGCGCCGGCTGGCTGACACGGACCATCGGCGGCGGGCTGCGGAAGACGCAGACCGGACGAGTGGAGAACTACGGGCTCGGCATCGCCGGCGGGCTGGCGGTCGTGCTCATCGTGCTCGCGACGGTGGTGCGCTGATGGAAGGCGTGCCCGTGCTGAGCCTGATCGTCTTCACGCCGTTCATCGGCGTGGTGCTGCTGCTGCTCGTGCCCGGCACCAACCACGGCGCCATTCGATGGATCGCTCTCCTCGCGGCGCTGACGAGCCTCGCCTTCTCGCTGCTCCTCGTCGGCTACGACCCCGCCGGGAGCGAGTTCCAGTTCCGCGAGGACCTGCCGTGGATCCAGGCGTTCGGGATGCGCTACACGCTCGGCATCGACGGGCTCTCGATGGTGCTGGTGCTGCTGACCACGGTGTTGAGCGTCGTCAGCATCTTCTATTCGTGGGAGCCGATTCAGAAGCGGATCAAGGAGTACTACATCGCCCTCCTCGTCCTGATGACGGGCATGCTCGGCGTGTTCGTGGCGCTCGACCTGTTCCTGTTCTACGTCTTCTGGGAGATCAGTCTCTTCCCGATGTACGTGATCATCGGCGTGTGGGGCGGCCCGCGCCGGATCTACGCCACCGTCAAGTTCGTCATCTACACGCTGGTCGGCTCGCTTCTCATGCTCGTCGCCATTCTGGCGGTCGCCATCGCGCATGCCGCCAGCGGCCAGCCGTTCACGTTCGGCTACGAGGCACTGCGTGGCTTCGCCTACGCCGACACGCTCCAGGCTCTGGCCTTCGTCGCCTTCTTCCTTGCCTTCGCGATCAAGGTCCCGATGTGGCCGTTCCACACCTGGCTGCCGGATGCCCACGTCGAGGCTCCGACCGCCGGCTCGATCATCCTTGCCGGCGTCATGCTCAAGCTGGGCGGCTACGGCTTCCTGCGCTTCAGCCTTCCGCTGCTGCCCGATGCGGCCGTCAGCTTTGCGCCGATCATCATCGGCCTGGCGCTGGTCGCCATCATCTACGGCGGCCTCGTCGCCATGGTGCAGCCGGATCTGAAGAAGCTCGTCGCCTTCTCGAGCGTCAGTCACATGGGCTACGTCATGCTGGGCGTCTTCGTCTTCAACGAGCAGGGGCTGCAGGGCGCCATCTACCAGATGATCAGCCACGGCGTCACGACCGGCGCGCTCTTCCTCCTCGTCGGGATCATCTATGAGCAGACCCACGACCGCCTCATCGCCCACATGGGCGGGCTCAACGCTCGCGTCCCGCGCTATGCCGCGATGTTCGGGCTCTTCACCTTTGCCAGCATCGGGCTCCCCGGACTCTCGGGCTTCATCGGCGAATTTCTCGTCGTGCTCGGCGCCTTCCGGTACAACGGGCTGGTTGCGGCGGCGGCGATGATCGTGGTCATCATCAGCGCCGTGTACATGCTCTGGATGTTCCAGCGTGTCTTCTTCACGGTGCCGTCGGACTGGATCCGCCGCTTCTGGCCCGTGCTGCGGGATGTCAATCGCAACGAATGGATCGCACTGACACCGCTGATCGTGCTGGTCATTGCGCTCGGCGTGTATCCCGGTCCCGTGCTCGCCGTGATCGCCGCGCCGGTCGACCGGATCATCGAGGCGGTCAACGGTGCCGGCCTGACCGGCTTCGGACCGCTCTGGTGAGGGGCTGATCGATGGACATGCTCGACGACCTCGTCACGCTCCTCCCGGAGCTGATCCTCTCGGCGCTGGTGCTGACCATCATCACCGTGGACCTCTTCCTGTCGCGCGCCAACAAGTGGCTGCTCACGCCATTGACCGTGGCAGGGCTCATCCTCGCCGGGGCCGCCTGCGTGGTGGTCTGGGACATCAACGAGACGGTGTACGCCGGCTTCTACGTGGTCGACGATCTCTCCGTCTTCTTCAAGGCATCGACCATCGTGATCGGCGTCATCTCGGTGCTCTTCGCCCCTTCCTACCTGATCGTGCGCCGCATCCCGCTCGGCGAGTTCCACATGATCCTCGTCACGGCGCTGCTCGGCATGTTCGTCCTGGCATCGAGCAGCGACCTGATCACCCTGTTCCTGGGACTCGAGCTGATGACGATGCCCAGCTACCTGCTGACCGGCCTGCACAAGACCGATCGCTACAGCAACGAGGGCGGCCTGAAGTACTTCCTCCTCGGCAGCTTCGCGAGCGCCATCGTGCTGTTCGGGATCAGCTGGCTGTACGGCATCACCGGCACGACCAACATCGCGGAGATCGGTGCTGCACTGGGCGGCCAGATGAGCGGGGCGCTGCTCGTTGCGATCGGCTTCCTGCTGGTCGGTGGCACGTTCAAGATCGCGGCGGTGCCCTTCCACTACTGGACGCCGGACGCCTACCAGGGCGCCCCGACCCCGATCACCGGGTTCCTGTCGGTCGGCCCCAAGCTTGGCGCGTTCGCCCTCCTGATCCGGGTCTTCGCGGAGGCGCTCGCCCCGCTCCGTGCCGACTGGCTCGGCATCTTCCTGGTCCTGACCGTCCTGACCATGACGATCGGCAACGTCGTCGCCCTGGTGCAGGTCAACGTCAAGCGGATGCTCGCGTACTCCAGCATCGCGCACACCGGCTACATCATGGCGGGCCTGGCGGCGTACGCGAACGCGCCGAACGAGGACGCCGCAGCACAGGGCATCGAGTCGGTGCTCTTCTACGTTCTCGGCTACGCGGTCATGAACATCGCCGCCTTCGCGGTGGTCGGCATGCTCCAGCGCGATACTCGGCGCTTCGGCGGGCTCAACTCGTTCGCCGGGCTCGCCTCGCGCTCCCCGGGCCGGGCCGCCGCCATGGGCATCCTCATGCTCAGCCTGACGGGCATCCCGCCGACCGTCGGCTTCTTCGCCAAGCTCTACGTGCTACTGGCCGCGGTCGACGCCGGCCTCGCCTGGCTGGCAGTGATCCTCGTGCTCAACGCCGCGATGGCAGCCTTCTACTACCTGCGCGTGGTCGTCTACATGTACATGCGTGATCCCGAGCCCGATCCCGCACCGATCGACACCTCACCATTCGGGTCGGTGGCCCTTGCCCTGTCGGTGGCCAGCGTCGTGATCCTCGGACTCTTCCCGGGCGCCATCCTTGGCGTGCTCGAGGTGTCCGCGGCGAGCCTCTTCTGAGCCGATGAATGCCGCCGAAGCCGATACCGCCCTCGGCGCGGCCGCCGCAGCGCTTCTCGGCGACCGCCGCCTGATCATCGCCACCAACCGGGGCCCGGTCACCTTCGCATCCGCCGCCGATGGAACGCTCCGACCACGGCGCGGCTCCGGTGGCCTCGTGACGGCCCTCGGGCAGGTGGGGCGCCACGTACCCTTGACCTGGGTGGCGGCCGCCATGAGCGAGGGTGACCGGCGTGCCGCTGCCGATCCCAAGCTCCTGCGCCAGGCCTCGGGCAGCGACGATGCGGTTCGGCTGCGCTTCGCATCGGTCGATCGATCCGTCTACGAGCAGGCCTACAATGTGATCGCCAACCCGTTCCTCTGGTTTCTTCAGCACCAGATGTGGAACATGCCGGAGCGCCCGGTCATCGACGCGGGGACCATGCGTGCCTGGGAACGCGGCTACCTCGCGGTCAACGAAGCGTTCGCGTCGGCCGTGCTGGCGCAGAGCCGGGGCGACCGCCGGCCGCGGATCATGCTGCACGACTACCACCTGTACACGGCGGCCGACCCCATCAGGCGCGCACGACCGCGGGCGGTCCTGAGCCACTTCACGCACATCCCGTGGCCGCCGTCGAGCATCTGGCAGAACATCGCTCCCGCCATCCGCCAGGGGATCGCCAACGGCCTGCTGGCGAACGATGTCGCCGGGTTTCAGACCGAGCGCTACGCCCACAACTTCCTGCGCATGGTCGAGTCGTTCGTGGCCGACGCGAAGGTCGACTACGACGCGTGGACGGTCCGGCGCAGGCGGCGGACGACCCACGTGCGCCACTACCCGATCAGCATCGATGTCGAGGCCACGCGGCGCATCGCCGGCTCACGGGGGGCGCGACGGCGCGCGGACCAGCTGCTGGGCGGCACCCGCGAACGGGTGATCGTGCGCGTCGACCGGCTGGAGCCGTCCAAGAACATCCTTCGCGGATTCCTGGCGTACGAGGCGCTCCTCCAGCGCCACGCCAGGCTGCGCGGCCGGATCAGCTTCCTCGCCTTCCTGGTTCCGTCCCGCACCGGGCTGCGCGAGTACGGCCACTACGGACGGATGGTCCAGAGCGCCGTCGACCGGATCAACGCCCGGTTCGGGCGCGCCGGCTGGCGACCGGTCCAGATTTTCTACGAGAATGACTACGCACAGGCGCTGGCGGGCCTCTCGATCGCCGATGTGGTCCTCGTCAATCCACTCGTCGACGGCATGAACCTGGTCGCCAAGGAGGCCGTCATCGTCTCGGACCGAGACGCGGTGCTCGTCCTGTCAGAGACGGCCGGGGCCTTCGATCAGATGGCCGATGGGGCACTCCCGGTCGCGCCCGCCGACGTGGTCGGCACCGCCGACGCGCTGGCGGCCGCGCTGGAGATGCCGGTGGAAGAACGGCGTCGACGCCTGGCCGGGCTCCGTCGCGGCGTGGAACGCGAGGACATCACCTGGTGGCTGCGACGCCAGCTCGAGGACCTCTCCGAGCTCACCGGCTGAGCGGGCCAGCGACGCCTGGGTTTCGGTCGCGCACCATGGCGGCGGCGACGGTTCGCGCGGGCGGTATGAATGGGACGCGGATCGTGAGCGAGGGGGCCTGAGGCTCACCCTCGTGCGCCGACGTCGAGCTCGAGGAGATGCGCCCCAGCGCAAGGACCTACGAGGGGCGTGGCGATTTGCCCTTCTTCCCTGCCGTGGTTTGCCGCTCGATGCAAGCCCCGGGGGCTGGATTCGCCGTGGCGGCCCGAAACGGCCCCTGGGTCGTCGTTCGGTGCACCCCGGCGCAAACGGCGCGCTCCTGCCGCCCAGCGCGGAGCGGATCAGCGCCCGAGCGCGACCAGGAAGGCGGCAGCCTCGGCGGGATCGGCGAGGATGACGTCGGAGGCCTCGATCACGGACGGAGGTACCTCCGCATCGGCCGCGCCGATGCCGATGATCGCACCCCGGATCCAACCCGCGGATCGCTGCTCGGACACCACTCGGAACATGTCGAGGTCGGTGACGTCGTCGCCCATCACCACGACGCCACGCAACCCGAAGCGCTCGATGATCGCGCGGGCCGCGCTCCCCTTGTCGCCGATGCCGGCCGGCCGCAGCTCGACGCTCATCCTGCCGTGACGAAGCTCGATCCCGCGCGAGTCGGTGTCTCCGAGCGCTGAGAGGATGGCCGCGACCGCCGCCGCGGGATCGGTCGCGTTGCGGTAGTGAACCGTGGCCGAGATGCCCTTGTGCTCGATCGACACGCCCGGCACGGGCGGCAGTGGGGCCAGCACGTCGTCCAGTCGAGCCGTGGCCGATGACGCCGCCGGGGGGGCCGTTGGCTCGTCCGCAGCCGGTTCGAGCCATTCGGTTCCATGGTTGCCGGCGACGAGGAGGCCGGCGACGCCGGTCATGCGGCGAGCGTCGAGCGGCGCGCGACCGGTCACGATCGCGACGACGGCGAGGCGTTCGACCAGTGCCGCCAATGCGCCGGAGGCTCCATCGACCAGGCGGGCCAGTGCCGGATCGCCGACGATCGGCGACAACGTGCCATCGAAGTCGGTCAGGAGGCCCGCGGGAGCAGCAGCCAGCGTCTCCGACGCCAGTTCCAGGGCGCGTGCCAGCGCTCCATCGGTCCGGCGGCTAGACTCGGCCATGTGCAGCGTCTCTCCTCATGGGCGCTCCCGATCATCCTGGGTGTGGCGGGGGTAGCTCTCATTATCGTCGGCACGTTCGACATCGATGACGAGCCCGTCGCGAGCCTCCCGCCGATCGCGACCGCGACGCCGACCGGGGTCGCCGAGGTCAGTGTCACGCCCGCACCGTCGGAGTCGGCTACGAGCCCGAGCCCGAACGCGAGCCCTGGGCCGACCACGACTCCGAGCGCTTCGGCGATGCCGGACAGCGTCACCGCGGTTCAGCTCGAGGTGCCCTCCGTTGGCATCAACGTGCCCGTCAAGCAGTCGACCAGCCAGGAGACCGACAGCTTTCCGCCGACCGACTCGGCCTATATCCTGCGAGCCGGGAACCAGCCAGGACGCAACACGAACTCCTACATCTTCGCCCACGCCATCAACACACTCTTCAAGCCACTCTGGAACGTGCAGATCGGAGGCGAGGTGCTCGTGCGCATGTCTGATGACACGGTGCTGGAGTACGTCGTGACCGAGGTGCGTCCGAACGTTCCCTGCCCCGATCCCAACGCGACCCAGAACAATCCCCCAGACCCGCCGCTGGCGCTCCAGATCCACGATGACTGCAGCGAGGGGGGCTTCTGGACCATCCCGACCGACTACGAGCGTCTCACCCTCCAGACCTCGCAGGGCTACAACCGCAACTGGGGCGAGCTGGTGATCATCGCGGAGCCGGCCGGCTAGCTCCGGAGCCGCCGCCCACGGACGAACCACGCCGGCATCAGGGTCGCCATTGCGATGCCGAGCGCGATCCCGAAGACCAGCTGCAGCACGTCCGATGACTGGTCCTGCGACCACCGCTCGAGCAGGTCGACGAGGGCAAGCGAGGTGTTCGGGTCGACGCCGACGAACTCGGGCCGTCCAAGCTGGGTCACCAGCTCGTCGCGACGCGCAGGGTCGGCGATGAGCGCCGAGAGCTCATCGATCCGGTTCTGGCCGATGGACGTGAGCAGCGCCAGGCCCACGCTCATGCCGACGGTGCGGGTGATCTGGAGCATGGCGCTTGCGACTCCGTAGGCGCCGGCGCCGGCGGCTTCGACCGCTGCGGTCGCGCGGGGAGAGACCGTCAGCCCGAAACCGGCGCCGAAGATGGCCAGGTCACGCACGAGCCGATCAAGCTCCGTCCCGACCTCCCACCCGAGCGCGAGCCACAGTCCGACCGCGCTGACCAGGACGCCGACGACGGTCACGATCCGCTCGCCGATGAACCCGGACGCCAGGCCGCCCAGGAGCGCACCCGCCGCGATCGCCAGGGTCAGCGCCGTGAGGACGGCCGACGCCTCCGCATCGCTGCCGAACAGCACACGGTTGACGAACACCGGCCCGCCGATGATCGCCGTCGCCAGCGTGTAGCCGGTCAGCAGGCTCACGGCATTCGCCGCGCTGAACGCGCGATCGGCGAACAGGCGCAGGTCGACGAGTGGCGATGCCGTCCGAAGCTCGAGCCAGATGAAGGCGCCGAGGGCGGCGATACCCAGGGCCAGGCCGCCGATGACGAGCGGGTTGGTCCAGCCGTCCGCACCGGACACGGTGATCGCGCCGATGCCGGCGACCAGCGCCACCGAGAGCAGCGCGGCGCCTCCCAGGTCCAGCCGGGCGGGGACACGCGGCGTCTCGATGCCGCCGGCGACGACATAGATCAGCAGCAGCGTGACGATGCCGATGGGCACGTTGAGCAGGAAGATCCACTGCCAGCTGGCAACGTCGATCCCCGGGATCGGCAAATTGAAGTTGAGCAGCACCCAGCCGCCGTAGGCCGGCCCGATGGCCATGCCGATGTACGTGGCGGCACCCTCCAGCCCGAGCGCCGCGGCGCGGGCGCGGCCGCTGAACAGGTGACTGGCCAGCGCCATCGAGAGCGGCACCAGCGCGCCGCCGCCGAAGCCCTGGATGACGCGCGCCGCGATCAGCCACGTCAGACCGTCGTCCGGTCCGGCAAAGCGGGAGATGCCTGCTCCAGCGCTTCCGAGCACGAAAAGGATGAGCGCCACGACGTACAGGCGGCGGGCACCCCACAGGTCGGCTCCGCGGCCGGCGAGGGGCATGGCCACGACATAGGCAAGCAGATACGCGTTGACGATCCAGCTGACGCGCGCCAGATCGGCCCAACCGCCGAAGTCGGCCACGATCGACGGCAGCGCGATCGCGACCACCAGGAGCTCCGCCCCACCCAGCAGGACCCCGAGGCTGGCAAAGGCGAGGGCGGCCCACGCGGCGGCCGGATGGATCCGAACGGATGCATCGGTCACAGGTCGACGCGGTCGATGAGGAGGCGGCCCGCTAAGAGAAGCAGGGCGGTGGCGGCCAAGCCTGCGCCTGCGCCCTGGAGGACGACCGAGGTCGGCCTCGCCAGCTCGGGAAGCCGGGCGAGGGCCTCGAACGGAAGGGCGACGCGCGGCACGGACACCCAGGGCACGGTGACGAGGACGGCACAGCTGATGGCCGTTGCCAGTGCGGCCGTCGACGGACCGGCGACCAACCCGATCAGCAGGCCGAGCGTCAGCAGCGCCAGCGCGAGGCTTGCGATCGAGGCCATCGTCCCACCGAAGGCGAGCGGGTCGAGCCGCTCGAACGAGGTCGCTGTGGAGAGCCAGCCGAGGAGCCCGGCGGTGAGCAGGCCGAGGATCGATACGCCGGCCAATGGAGCAAACCAGCCGACCAGGATGGTTGCCCGCGGGATCGAGTGCGTGGCGAGCCATGCGGCGCGCCCGAGCGCGCGCTCACGGCTCATGGACCAGGCGGCGATCGCAGCTCCGGTGATGGTCGCCGCGGCCAGTCCGACCGCCAGACGAAAGAGCGTCGCCGGCAGCGAGGCGGGCAGCAGCGCGACAGTGGCGCCGGCGGCGGCATACGCCGCGAGCAGGAGGAGAAGACGGGCGTTGATCCACAGCTCACGCAGGGCGAGACGGGAGACCGCCATCGCCTGGTTCACGCCGGCGCCGCGCCGGGCGCCGGCGAACCCGTTGCCTTCAATTCGGCCAGCGCGACGATGCCGCGATGCGATAGCGGCAGTTCGGCACGCTCGAGCGCCGTGACCGGCGCGATGAGCTCGATGCGGCCTCGGCGCAGATACGCCACGTGGGCCACCAGCCCGGCCTCGCTGGCAGGGTATCGGCTGGCCATCACGATCGTCCGTCGCTGGCCGGGGAGCTTCAGGAGGCTGGCTCGCTCGTGTTCATCGATCGCCCGCAGTGGCTCGTCGAGCAGGAGCACCTCGGGATCCCCCACGAGCGCAGCCGCGAGGCCGGTGCGCTGCAGCAACGGGAGCCCCCCTCGACGGATTGGTCCCGCGGCAGCCTCGGCCGAAATGCGCGCCCAGTCGATGGCCCGCTCGACGCGTCGCAGGGCCTCGTCCTGCGGCAGGCCCAGGAGCCTGCCGGCCAGGTGCAGGGCCTCCGTCGGCGTCATCCAGGCGTGCAGGCCGGGGTTCGGGGCGAGATAGGCGACGCGGCGGCCCCAACCCTCGCTCGTCGAATCCGCCGAGCCGGCCAGGTGAACCTCCCCCTGCCGAGCCCTCGACAGACCGGCCAGCACACGGAGCAGGGTCGACGCGGTTGTCCCAGGATCGGAAACGATCAGGAGCCGGGCTCCGGCGGGAACGGAGAGCGAACAGCCATCCAGGTCAGGGCCGAGCCGCAGGTCGGTGCAGGTGACGACGTCCGGGCGCAGGGCCTTCAGGGCCGGCGAGCTCCACAGCGCGTCCGGGGTCGAGCTGGTCAGCGAACGCACCTCCTGTCGAGCGGCCCTGGACGGGTCCGGCGATGCTAGCACGAGGGGTTGACGCATCCGAGCGCGGCTCTTACCATAAGCATCTGCTTATATAAACTCGCATTTGATAAAGAAGCACTCGTGATGACCCCCGCCACGGAGACCGCTGCCGAGCAGGACCTGCGGCGCCTCCGCACCCTCTACCGCGCGCTCGGCGACGAGACGCGCCTGCGAATCATCGGATTGATCGCCGAGATCGGTCCCATGCCGGTCCGGGAGCTGTCCGCGAGGGTCGGCCTGTCGCAGCCCCTCATCAGCTGGCACCTGCGCATCCTGCGCCTGGCCGGTGTCATCGACACGCAGCGCCATGGCCGCGAGGTGATCTGCCGTCTGCGGGTGGCGACCTTCGAGGAGCTCCGCGACGCCGAGGCCCGCCTCATCGGTGGCACCGCCGGCGTGGCAAGCACTCCCGATGCTCCGGGGACGGTGCCGGATGTCAGCTAGCCGCGATCACGCCCGAGAGCTGCGCCGGGGCGCATCGGTCCTGCCTGCCTGGGTGAAGGACGCCGGGCGCGGGATCCTGTCGCCGATCGTCAGCCTGGCCATGACGCTTCACCTCACGCCGAACACGATCACCGTCATCGGCCTGCTGATCACGATCGCCGCGTCCGCGCTGGTCGCCGGCGGCTGGCTGCTCGTCGGCGCGGCGGTCCTCACGGCCGGCTCGCTGCTCGACGCGGTCGACGGAGCGCTCGCCCGGGCCCAGGGTGGCGGTACCGAGTTCGGCAGCTTCCTGGATTCGACGCTCGACCGGGCCAGCGAGGCGATCCTGTACGTCGGCATCGCCGCCTGGTTCATGAGCACGCTCGGTGATCCGACCGTGCCGGTGCTCGCGGTCTTCGTGGCGCTGGGCGGCTCGTTCCTGGTCAGCTATGCACGGGCGCGAGCCGAGGGAATCGGCCTGGAAGCCAGCGTTGGCCTGGCGCCTCGCACGGAGCGGCTCGTCCTCATCATCGCCGGCATCGCGCTTGCCGGTCTCGGACTCACGCCGGTGCTGATCGGCATCCTCTTGCTGGTCGCCGCCCTCACCGTGGTGACGGTCGTCCAGCGCATCTGGCACGTCTGGCGCCTGAGCCAGGCGGCCGCAACCCGCAGCAAGGAGTACTGACGCATCGTGGCTTCAACGAACGGAAAGGCCGCCGCCAACGGTCATCGGTCCAGTGACGGCAAGGTCCGGGTCGCCATCGTCGGCGTCGGAAACTGCGCGAGCAGCCTGGTCCAGGGTCGCTACCACTACGCCGATGCGGAGGACGGCGACTTCATCCCGGGCCTGATGCACGTCAACCTCGGCGGCTATCACGTCCGCGATATCGAATTCGTCGCCGCGTTCGACATCGACAGGAGCAAGGTCGCCACGGATCTGTCGGATGCGATCTTCAGTGAGCCGAACAACACCTTCAAGTTCGCTGACGTGCCGCCCCTCAACGTGCCCGTCGAGCGCGGCATGACCCACGACGGCCTCGGCCAATACCTCTCGGAGGTCATCGAGAAGGCGCCTGGCCCGACCGCCGACATCGTCCGGATCCTGAAGGACCGCGAGGTCGACGTCATGGTCAGCTACCTGCCGGTCGGAAGCGAGCAGGCCACGAAGTGGTACGCCGAGCAGGCGATTCAGGCCGGCGTCGCCTTCGTCAACGCGATCCCGGTCTTCATCGGCCGCGAGCCGTACTGGCAGCGGCGCTTTGCCAAGGCCGGGCTGCCGATCATCGGGGACGACATCAAGTCGCAGGTGGGGGCCACGATCACGCATCGCGTGCTGACCCGTCTCTTCATGGACCGCGGCGTGAAGATCGACCGCACCTATCAGCTCAACTTCGGGGGCAACACCGACTTCCTCAACATGCTGGAGCGCGAGCGCCTGGAGTCGAAGAAGATCAGTAAGACCAACGCGGTCACGAGCATGATCGATTACGAGATCGGCGACGAGAACGTCCATGTCGGTCCGTCCGACTACGTGCCGTGGCTGAAGGACCGCAAGTGGTGCCACATCCGCATGGAGGGCACCA
>JBQTHZ010000064.1:0-9398 GCA_052388515.1 Chloroflexota bacterium
GCTGATGATGCCGGTCATCAGCTCGACCGGCAGCTCGAGGGCGCTCTGGATGCGGCCGGGCACCAGCGACGAGCGGCGTGTGATGTACCAGGCGGCGAGGCCGAGCACCACCGAGGTGAGCAGCGCGCCAACCATCGAGTTCGTGAACGACAGCGGACCGAGCTGGAAGAGCTCCTCCGCTTCGATCGCGACGTGAATCAGGCTCTCGCCCTCTTCTTCGGGCATCTATCTCCTCATGGCATCACGGGCGACGGTCCAGATCGTCACCATCGCCGCGCCGATGCCCAGCACCATCCCGATCAGCGTGAAGATCGGGCTCGTTCGTAGCCAGTTGTCCAGCAGCAGTCCGCCTCCCAGGCCGATTGCCACCGATACGCCGAGTCGAATGCCGAGATCCATCCCCAGTGCCCAGTTCGGCCGCCCCGATGGGGGGCGTTCCGGGTCAGGAGCCATGTCGATGGCTCCCATCGGTGTAGCCCCTCCGCACGCCAGCGCGAATGAGGAGCCAGATGCCGATGGCCGAGATCAGGGTTCCGACCCCCAACCCGAGCAGCACACAAAATGGCGAGGTCCCCAGCAGCCCGTCAAGGACGAGCCCGGCGACCGCGCCTCCCACCATTGGGATCACCATGATCGCGGTCACCTGGGCCAGGATCTTGATGAGCCCCAGCGGCGTCAGTTGTGTCATGTTCGAGTTCGACTCACAGCGGTCGGACGCCGCGAGTATACCGGAGGGTCCCGTTTCTTGCCGGTGCACGGCCTGGGCAAATCGTGGTGCCGATGGCCTCTCGAACGACGCGCTCCTGGCGCTCGTTGTCCCCATGGCGGGTGCCCGAACCGAACATTGCTCGTCGCCGTGCACATTGTCCGGCGGGTCGACCACTCTTCACGCGACTTCACGCTCATTGCCCACTGGTCAGGACGCCGCCTCCCGTGCAATGCGCGCTGTGCCGCACATTGTTCAACTCGCACGGCGAGCCGGCGGAAGGACGTACGAGGTGGCTCGACACAGGACCGATGTGCGACAGCGCCCCGCGCGCGACGATCCGTCCATGCAGATCACAGTGACGGCCGAACGGCACATCGATGCGCCGGCGCGCCGCGTCTACCATTTCATCCGCGACTTCCAGGAGCACCATCCGCGCTTCCTGCCGCCGCAGTTCAGCGGCTTCCGTGTCGAGTCGGGCGGCGTCGGCGCCGGCACCGTCCATTCGTTCACGATGACCCTCGGCGGCCGGTCGACCGACCACCGCGTGCGGGTCGGCGAGCCGGAGCCCGGACGCGTGCTCATCGAGTCGGATCCCTCGCGCCGAATGCTCACCACCTTCACCGTCGATCCCGAGATGGACGGCCGCAGCCGGGTGCGCATCGAGACCCGCTGGTTCACCGACGGGCTGCAGGGGCTCGTCGAGCGCATCGTCGCTCCACGGATGCTGCGTCGCGTCTACGAGGCGGAGCTCAACCTGCTTGACCGATATGCCCGCGACACGCCGGCGCCGATCAACCAAGGCCGCGATGCCGGGCGCGGGATGGCGACGATCGTCCAGAGCCCTTCGCGGCGTGCCGCAGCGCGCGGGTTTGCGCCCCGGCGCACGTCACTATGAAGCGAGCGGCCGTCACGCCCTTCCGCGACCGGATCTTGCGCCCGGTGCAACCATGGCTGTGAGACGCCCCGATGTAGGCGAAATCAGGTCGAACCTCGTAGATGCTTGCGCTGGGACGCAAGCCGCTAGACAGCAGTACTAGGCGGGAACGTCCGCGGAGGCACGGGTTGCGGGAAGGCCGGGCACCGGGAAGCGGTCGGTGATCGAGGCCACGCGGCTGCGGATCGCCTCCTGGGCGGCGGAGTCACCCCGAGCTGCGATCCCATCCACGATGAGCTGAGCGATATCGCGCATCTCGGCCTCCCGCATGCCTCGCGAGGTCACCGCCGGGGTGCCCACCCGGATGCCGGAACCGATCATCGGCTTCTCGGGATCGTACGGAATCGTGTTCTTGTTCACCGTGATGCGGACCTCGCCGAGGGCCGCATCGGCCTCCTTGCCGTTCACGCCAAGCGGCCGGACGTCCACGAGCATGAGGTGGTTGTCGGTGCCGCCCGAGATGATGGAGGCGCCAGCATCGGCGAGGGAGGCGGCCAACGTGCGGGCGTTGTCGACCGTGGCCTGCTGATCGGCGCGGAACTCGGGCGACATGGCCTCGCGGAAGCTGACCGCCTTGGCCGCGATCACGTGCATCAACGGACCGCCCTGGATGCCGGGAAAGACGCTCTTGTCGATCTGCTTGGCGTACTCGGCGCGGCACAGGATCATGCCGCCACGCGGTCCGCGCAGGGTCTTGTGTGTGGTTGTCGTCACGACGTCCGAGTGCGGGACCGGTGACGGGTGGACGCCCGCGGCGACCAGGCCGGCGAAATGCGCCATATCGGTCACGAGCAGAGCACCCACCTCGTCCGCGATCTCGCGGAAGGTCTCGAAGTCCCAGAAGCGCGGGTAGGCCGTGGCGCCCGTGACGATCATCTTCGGCTTGTGCTCGCGGGCGAGCGCGCGGACCTCGTCCATGTCGATCAGGTGGGTGTCCCGATCGACGTGGTAGGGCACGAAGTCGTAGTACTGGCCACTGAAGTTGACGGGGCTCCCATGGGTGAGGTGGCCGCCCTGGTCGAGGCTCAGGCCGAGCACCGTATCGCCCGGCTGCAGCAGGGCGTGGAAGACCGCCATGTTTGCCTGCGCTCCGGCATGGGGCTGGACATTGGCATGCTCGGCGCCGAACAGCTCCTTGGCTCGGTCGCGGGCGAGGTTCTCGGCCACGTCGACCACCTCGCAGCCGCCGTAGTAGCGCCGTCCCGGGTAGCCCTCGGCGTACTTGCCGGTCAGGACCGTGCCCATCGCCTGGAGCACGCCCAGGCTCGGGTAGTTCTCCGATGCGATCAGCTCGAGGTGCGCGCGGGTTCGCGCCTCCTCGTCACGCACGACCTGCGCGATCTCGGGGTCCTCGGTCTCCAGCGGCGCCCAGAAGTCCATGGGGGGAGTGTAGTGGGATGGCCGGCGGCCGGTCGCTCGGCGCGGCCGGGTTCTCCCCGGCTGCACCGGAACTCCTCCACTTTGATGCATCCGACGCAATTCCAGCGCCGTCAGAGATCGGCTCGCCGCACGGACCCATCCGAGCCGATCACGAGCTCGGCGCCGTCGACGAACGGCTCGCGCGCATCGGGTGCGAGCACCACGACCGGGACGAGCACGCCGTAGAGCTCCTCCGCCACGGCCGAACCGATCGAGAGGATGAGGTCGGGCTCCTCCAGCACGACGGCCGCCGGCGCAGTCCGAGCGCGGACAGCCTCGGCCAGGACCGATGCGGACGAGGACGAGCCTCGTCCGGACGGCATGACGACGACCCGGCCGGTAAGCAACGCTCCGTGCTGTGGGTGATGGGCGTCGATCAGCTCGCCGGTTCCGGGGTCCATCCCGCCCCACAGGCTCAACGCCTCGTCCAGGACCAGGGCTCGCCCGACCACGCGGCTCATGCGCCGCCCCACGGGATGAGATCGCGCACCACGCGGCCGGCAACCGCCGACCGGATGCACTCCGCGGAGGAGCCGAAGACGACGGACGCGCCGATGTTGCCCGGCGCGTAGTAGGCCCACTTCCCCGAATCGGTCATGACGGGACCGCCGGCGCGGCGCAGGATCGGCGCCACGTAGCTGCACGTGTCGACGAGCAGCTCGACCCCGGCCTCGCGGAGCCGAGATGCGATGCCCCGCTGCGATGCCTCGGCCAGCACGTCGCGACCGGTCGAGACGAGGCACTCGACATCGGGATGCACCCGCCGATCACCAAGCATGACCGCGTATCGCTCGAGCTCGGCAACCGAAGCATGCGGGGTTCCAAGGGAGACGGCGGCGAGCCGTTCGCCGGCGACGGTGCTGAGCTCATCGCGGGCGGCGCGGAGCTCGGCAAGCCGGATCAGCTCGACGCGCTCCGGGAGCTGGTGCTGCAGCGCATCATCGAGCGTCGGCGCCTCCGGGGTCGAGCCCACGACGTGGAACAGGGCGACGGATCCGGACGACGCGGCGGCCGCGCCGAGCGCCTTGAGCCGATCCTCGGATTGCGCGGGCGCCATGCCGTCGATCGCCGCCACCGCCGACCCCGCCCGGCGTCCGAGCACGATCCCGAGAACGGGGAAGAGGACGTCGGCATCGCGCAACGATGCCGAGACATCATCGGCCAGGCGCAGGACGAGCGTGGCGCGGCGCGCATCGGTCCGATGGAGGCCGGCGTCAGGCACCCGACCCGTGATGGCCGCCGCGATGTCGATGAAGTCGCCGTATCGATTCGTGCGAGCGCCGAGCACTGAATTGCAGAACGCGATGGCGTTCGACTCGCCCCAGGCCACCTGCTCGCCGAGTGCCGGCCGCGTGTCGGCCAGCTGATACGGGGCGCAGGTGAAGGTGGGGCGCGCGCCCAGCGCGCGGTATCGGTCCATGAGCAGCCGCCCGCGGTCGGCAATCCGTGGGTCACCGCGGTAGAGCTCGGGATGGAGCAGGTCGGTGGCGCCGACGTTGAGCGTGGTCGGGACGCGCACGCGCGCGCGCCCCGCGGCCAGGCGCCGGACGAAGTCGAGAGTCGCCTCGCCGTGGTAGAGGCATGAATCGACGTGCGCGCGGGTGACGTCGATCAGCCGCCGCGCCCCGGTGACCTCGGCCGCGCGGACGACCAGGCGCATGGCGAAGGCCGCGCCGTCGCCATCGGTGCCGTCGAGGAGCTCGCGGTCCCGCGGGCTCAGCGCCAGGTTCAGCCCCGCGCCTCCTCGGCCTCGATCCGCGCGATCTTCTCGACCCGCGGCTGGTGACGGCCCCCAGCGAACTGTCCCTGCAGGAAAGCCCGGACGCAGGCGCGCGCGACCTCGGTGCCGATGATCCGGGCCCCCAGGCTGATGACGTTGGCATCGTTGTGCTCGCGGCCAAGCCGTGCCGTCACCGGGTCGGCAGCCTCGACGCATCGGATGCCGCGCACCTTGTTGGCCACGATCGCCTCCCCGGTTCCGCTCCCGCCGAGCACGATCCCGCGCTCGAACTCGCCGCGCGCGACCGCTCGAGCCACGGGCGCAATGAAATCGGGATAGTCGACCTGTGCGGTGTCGAAGGTGCCGAAGTCGCGGTACTCGACCCGCAGCTCGTCGAGCAGTGTGCAGAGCTCGCCCTTGAGGTGGAAACCCGCGTGGTCTGAGCCGATCGCGACGCGCATGGCGCTGAGTGTAAACGGCCGCGGGCCGGCACAAGTCGGGCGAGACGGACTCATTCCCTCTTCTCGCCTCCAGGGAATCCCATCGCTCCCGACCCGCACCGGTCCGTCCTGTTCTCGCTGGCTGAGAGCAACGCTCACTGACCGGACTGGGCGGAGGCATTGTTCACCGCTGGCGGGAATGGCCACGCGCGACCGCGAGGACAATCCCCGTGGCGGAGAACAACGAACCCCAAGCCACGCTCGCACGCACGGTCCGCCGAGAGGTCAACTCACCTCGGCGACCGCGGCGAGCTCCTCGCGAGTGATCGGGCCCTCGCGCAGGATCCGGGCGGGGGTCACCGACAGGTCCACCACGGTCGATGCAGTGCCACCCGGCACCGCGCCGCCGTCGAGCACCGCGATGAGCTCGTCCTGCTGCGTCGCGAAGGCGATCAGGACCTCATCGGCTCCGAGCGTGTCGGGCTCATCCGATCGGTTGGCCGACGTCGCCAGGATCGGTCCGGCCAGGCGAATCAGCTCGAGCGCCAGCGGATGGTCTGGCGCCCGAAACCCGTGCGTCCCACCATCGGGAGTGGTGAGCACAAGGGTCAGGGCGCCTGGCCAGAACCGTTCGCTGAGCCGATGCGCCCGCTGATCGACCTCCCCCCAGGCACCGGTCGCCTGTGCGAGGTCCGCCACCAGGGTCCCGATTCGCTTCTCCGGCGGGCGTCGCTTGAGGGCGAAGAGCGCATCAACCCGATCCGGATGCGTGGCAGCGACCCCGACGCCGTAGACCGTATCGGTCGGAAAAGCAACGACATGACCCTCCCGCAGGAGCGCGACCGCGCGAGCGAGGCCCTCGGGCGTGGGAGGCAGGCGCTCGGTCATCGGATCAGTCTGGCATCTCGACGCGCGCGACTCGATCGATCCCCGCCAGGTCCGCCACCATCGAGACCGATGCACCGGCCGGCGCCATCGCCGCAACGGCATCCGCCTGAGCGGCGCCGATCTCCAGGAGCACCGACGCGCCCGGAGCCGCACGATTCGGAAGCTGCTCGAAGAAGCGTCGCAGCAGGGCCAGACCGTCGGGTCCGCCGTCCAGGGCGAGACGCGGCTCGAAGGCCAGCGAGCCGTGACCGGTGGCGACCTCCTCGCTCGGTACGTACGGCAGGTTTGCGGCGATGATGTGCGGACGAACGAGCGCGCCACCGGCCGGTTCGAGCAGGTCGGCGCATGACAGCGTCACGTTGGTGTCCACGCCATACGCTGCCAGGTTCGCGGCGGCGAGCTCGAGCGCCTCCGGAGACGCGTCACTCGCGACGAGGCTGAGGCGTCCGTCGGTCACCGCGGAGCGGAAGCGGATCGCGAGCGCAACGGTCACGGCGCCCGAGCCAGTGGCTACCTCCCAGGCGACGACCGGCGCGGCGTCGACCGCCAGCCGGGCCGCGATCGTCGTCATCGCCTCATCCGCGAGAAGCTCGGTCTCGGGCCGCGGGATCAGTGCGCGCGCATCGGTCCGGATGCGCAGGGACCGCCACTCCTTGAAGCCGCGGATGTAGGCGATCGGCTCACCGGTGGCCCGCCGATCGAGAGCGGTCTCGTAGGCGGCGGCTTCGCGCAGCGGCGCGTCGGGATGGGCGAGAACCCAGGACCGGTCATGCCCCGTCACGTGCGCCAGCAACACCTCAGCGTCGAGGCGCGCACTCGGCGAGCCGCTCGTGCGGAGCCGGCTCGTTCCGTCGGCGAGGGCCGCGCCGATCGTCGACGTTTTCGTCACGTGGCGCGAGGCGTGAGGCGGTTGCCACTGTGGCAACTATCGGCGGAGAAGGGGACGGTCGACGCCGTTCGGTGGCCGAGCGTTGCCGCCGTAGCAACGTGCGACGGAGAAACGACCGCCCAGTCGCCGTTAGTTGCTGCACCGGCAAACGCGAGGGTCTCGCCGCCACCGTTCGTTGCTGCGCCGGCAAACGCGAGCGGTGAAGACCACCAGCTCTTGGGGAGGCGACGACGCCGAGCGCTCCGAGGCGTTGGGCCTGGTCGGCCTCGATCAGCGGCTCGATGACCCGGTCGAGGTCGCCCTCAAGCAGGCCCGGCAGGTTGTGCACGGTGATGCCGGCGCGGTGGTCGGTGACTCGATCATCAGGGAAGTTGTAGGTGCGGATCTTCTCGGAACGCTCGCCGGACCCGACCTGCGAGCGTCGCTCGTCGCCACGTTCGGCAGCCAGCCGGTCCTGCTCCATCTCGAGCAGCCGCGCGCGCAGCACGGAGAGTGCCTTGGCGCGGTTCTTGTGCTGGCTCTTCTCGTCCTGGATCGCGACCATCAGCCCGGTCGGCAGGTGCGTGATGCGGACGGCGGAGTCGGTGGTGTTCACGCTCTGGCCACCCGGTCCACTGGACCGATAGACGTCGATGCGCAGGTCCTTGTCGTCGATCTGGATCTCCACTTCATCGGCCTCCGGCAGGACCGATACCGTCGCCGACGACGTATGAATGCGTCACGACGCCTCCGTCACCGGGACGCGCTGGACGCGGTGCACGCCCGACTCGAACTTCAGGCGCGAGTACGCGCCGTCGCCACGCACCTCGGCGATGACCTCCTTGAACCCGCCAGACCCGCTCTCCGAGGTCGAGAGCACCTCCACCTTCCATCGCCGCCGCTCGGCGTAGCGGGCGTACATGCGGTACAGGTCGGCGGCGAACAGCGACGCCTCATCGCCGCCAGCGCCGGCCCGGACCTCGACGATCACGTCGCGATCGTCATTCGGGTCGCGCGGGACCAGCTGCGCGCGAAGCGCCTCCGTGAGCTCCGCCTCACGGGAGCCGAGGCGCTCCATCTCCTCGCGCGCCATGGTCCGCATCTCCTCGTCGGGATCGTCGGCCATCTCCCGGGTCCGCTCGAGCTCTTCGCGCACGGCTCGCCAGTCACGCATGGTGGCGACGATCGGCTCGAGATGTGAGAGCTCACGTCCCAGGTTGGCGAGCGCGGCCCGGTCCGACGACGCGGTGGGCGTCGACATCTGGCGGCTGACCTCCTCGTAGCGCGCCTCCAGCTCGGCGAGCCGGTCGATCATGCCCCGGCTGGCTTGGCGGCCGCCTCACGGTCGGAGGCCAGGCACGACTCCAGGCTGGCGATGCTGACCTCGAGCATCGAGCGGTCAGGCGGGCGCGTCGTGAGCGACTGGAGCCAGAGCCCAGGGGCGTAGAGCGCGCGCACGACCGCGTTGCCGTAATGGCGCGCGCCGAAGCGCACCAGCTCATAGGCGAAAGCGGCGATGAACGGGACGAGGACGATCCGCGACAGGAAGAGGAGCGGCAGCGGCACGCCGGCGCGCGGGACGAGGCTGAAGAAGAAGATGCTGATGACGACCACGATCAGGATGAAGGTGGTGCCGCAGCGGGTGTGGGCGGTGCCAAAGGCATCAACCTCCTCGGGCGTGAGCGGCGTATCGGCCTCGTAGGCGCTGATCGCCTTGTGCTCCGCGCCGTGGTAGGCGAAGACGCGCTTGATGTCCGGCATGAGGCCGATGGCGGCGATATAGCCGATGAAGATCACCAGCCTGATCAGGCCCTCGATCGCGTTCGCCGCGAAGTCGCTGTTCGTCGCATCCTCAGCGAAGGTCGACAGGAAGAGCGGCAGGAGGAAGAAGAGGCCGATGGCAAAGCCGAGGCTGAAGATCATTGTCACCGCGATGGTGCCCTTGCCGAGCTCGATGTCCTCGCCTTCGGCGGCGAGCGACGCCGACCGCATGAGCATGCGCGTCCCGATCACGAGCGTCTCGTAGAGCAGGAACATGCCGCGCAGGAACGGGATCTTGATGAGCTTCCGGTCCGCCGAGAGCGCCGCGGGCAGCGGTTCCGCCATCGTCACGATCTCGCCCGACGGCGGGCGCACGCTCATGGCAACGGTGGTGCGGCCCCGCATCATGACGCCCTCGATGAGCGCCTGGCCTCCATAGAAGAAGTCCGGCATGCGGAAGCGCCGCTTGCCGGACGAGTCGGTGATGGCGCCGATCACGAGCGGACCGGCCGCGATCAGCAGCTCCGGGATGAGGAAGAAGAGGTGCGGCGCGAGATGCGCCGGCCAGCGACGCATCTTCGGGCTCAGCGCAGGGAGCGCTCCAGGCGCTTCTGGAACCGCTCGACCTGGCCGGCGGTGTCGACGATGTTCTGCGTGCC
>JBQTHZ010000065.1:0-9917 GCA_052388515.1 Chloroflexota bacterium
AGGCGATCGACGCACCGCGGCTCGCGAAGGCAGTGCTGGCCGCGGCCGCAGACCGCAGCATGCTTGACGCCGCCGCCCAGCTTGCGCTCCGCCTCGAGGCCGAGGATGGGATCGTGACCGCCATCGGCCTGATTGAGCAGCTCGCTTCGTGATGGCGTCCCCGGCAGGATTCGAACCTGCGGCCAGCGGTTTAGAAGACCGCTGCTCTGTCCACTGAGCTACGGGGACCCGCGATCAGCATACTGATTGGCGCCGGTCTATACTCGCGCCCGCAGGCGCCAGAGCACGTTGCGCCCCGGAGGAACCCGAGCCGATGCCCGACCCGACGCGACCTCGGATCAGTGTCATCAACGACAATCCGGACTTTCTCGAGCTGATGTCCGACATCCTCGACGAGGACGCCGGCTACGCGGTCACCCTCGTCAAGGGCGAGAAGGCGACGATCGCGGAGATCGCCGGCTCTGCGCCCGACCTTCTCATCGTAGACCTGCGGCTGGGGGGCGCGTCCGGGTGGGAGATCGTTGCCCTGTCGCGGGCCGACGAGCGGTTGGCCGACGTGCCGATCATCATCTGCTCGGCCGATGTCATGGCTCTTCGCGACCGCGAGGCAGAGCTCAAGCAGATCGGCGATGTCCACGTGCTGGCCAAGCCGTTCGGGATCGACGAGATCACTGGGCTCGTCGAGCGGCTCATCGGCGCACCGGTCAACGGCTAGACTCTGTTGGCCATGGCCGACGAATCGATCATCAGCCCGGTCCAGCTGCAGCGCACCCAGATCGACGCGGATCGGGAGCTGCTTCGGGACGAGGATCTCCTCAACGATGAGCACCTGCGGCGCATGGACCAGGTCCTGCTTCGCCGCAACCTCGATCATGCGCGCATGTTCAGCCGCAAGCTGAGCCTGGAGCTACAGCAGTACGTCCACCTCTACACGCCCGAGGCGAACGAGCTCCGACGCCGGATCGAGAAGTATCTGGTCATGGAGCGCATGATCGAGCGGGAGATGGCGCGCCGCCACACGTACTAGGAAGCCCCGATCCGCCGAGCACGGACCGGGGCTTGGGACAATCGGCTCGTGCGCCTTATGCCATGGCGCCCTGCGGGTGGGGACGTGCAGTCGATGGTCCTCGGTGGCCGGAGGTATCTCGCTCTTCCGCCTCGCCCTCCAGAACGGCGCGCACCCAACCGGCCAGGCGCGGCATCTCGAAGAGCGAGAAGGTGAGGCCCCGCGACTCGAGCGCGGCGTGGTCCCAGCCGTGGAACTCCCGACGGGCGGCGACGCCGCACATCTCGTCGTAGAGCTCGGGCCAGCCCACCCCCCTGCGGTGATGGCAGAACCGAATGAATGAGACCACGTCCGGGGGCGGTGGTTCCCCCGTCAGCCCGCGTCGTCGAGCGTCGTCGCGCACGGACGGCCGCTGCGTCATGCGATTGCACCCTCCGAATTTCATGAGTTGGAGTTTGGATGATTTCCGGGCGTTCGGTCTGTCGGACAGGATAACGACCGGCCAGGATCGTAGGCCTGCGCCGAGACAGATCGAAAGGGGGATGTCCACCAACTTCTCCACAAGTTCGGACCGCATCCCGGCGAGCAGTGGAGATCTGGGCACCTCCGGCATCCGAAGCAGGGAACCTCGCATCCGGAACTCGATAGGCGCTGACGATCGCCGCCACTGTCGCCGGCCACTTGGTAACTGGCCGACGATCCCGTGCCGGTCGGCATGAACGCCAGAGTGTCCGCGGTCCTCAGAGGGCGATCTGGCGCGCCGGGGTCTCAGGCCTGGTGACCGTCGGCACCGGAAGCATCGGTTGGAAGCCGCCGCAGAGGACGATCATCCAGCCGATGCGATCGTCCCGGACGTCGTAATACGCCTCCTGCTCGACGATCCAGTCTGCGTCGTCGTCGACCTCCCCCAGGCCCGAGGAGCGGAAGGCCTCGGCCATCTCGCGGCTCTTCTCCCGCACGCGGTAGCTCAGCTTGTACCGGCCGCCACTGCCGTACGGCTCGACCGAGCACGAGAGGAGCTCCTCTGGATGGTCGCCCTCGTACGCGCCGTCGGCGCCCTCGAAGAACCACAGGCGGAATGCGCCGATGACGCCGCCGATGCGGTCGCGGCGCGAGGCCTTCAGGAATTTGTGCGGGCTCAGCCCCCGGAACTCGACTTCGGGGTGGAGCAGCGCCCGCATGCCGTCGAAGTCGGCGCGGACCAGAGCCTCGACGAAGTGGGTTCCGAGCTGGCGTCCCGCGGAGGCCGCCGCATCAGCTGGCTTGCGGGCCAGGATGCCGGCGCCCAGCGTCCCGAAGGCTGCGGCGTTCGAGTGCAGTGGCGCGCCGGCGAAGACGTCGGCGCCGCTGATCAGCTCGACCTCCTCGAAGCCGGCGGCGCCCACCAGCGCGACGAGCTCACCGGCAAGGAGGCCGCCAGCGATGCACCCCGCCCACAGGCCGACGTCCTCCTTCGAGCCTGCCGGCACCTGCCGCGCGAGGACGATGTCGGCTATCTGGAGGCGTCCGCCTGGCCGCAGCACGCGCGCCATCTCAGCCAGCGCCACCTCCTTGTCCGGCACGAGGTTCAGGACGCCGTTGCTGATGATGACGTCAGCCCAGCCGGTGTCCACCGGAAGGGACTCGAGGTACCCCTCGCGGAACTCGACATTGCCGATCCCGACCGATGCCGCGACGGCGCGCGCCTTGGCCAGCATGGCGGGCGTCATGTCGACGCCGATGACGCGACCCGAGCTTCCGACCAAGCGGGCGGCGATGAGGCTGTCGACGCCGGACCCGGACCCACAGTCGACGACGTGATCGCCCGGACCGAGGGCGCCCAGGGCGAATGGGTTGCCGGTGCCGGCCATCGAGTCAATCGCCTCCTCCGGGATGCCGGCGAGCAGATCATCGGGATAGGCGAGCAGCCTCGTCAGCGGCCGACCGGTGTGGAAGTGGAAGCCACGCTCGGGATGGTCGCCGACGGCCGCGTACTCGTCGCGGATCGCTGCGCGGAGCCGATCCGTGTCGATCGGCTGGGCTGCGGCCACGCTCTGGGTCACCGGTTCCTCACCTCGAATCGGGTTCTCGTCAAGCGTGATGACGCATCGGCCGTGGCCATCTATTCCCCAGCCATCGGTGCAGGGGAATAAGGTGGCTCGATTGGACGTCCTTGGCCATGACACCCACGAGCAGCGCCGACGTCGCCGGCAGGAGAAAAAGAGAATGGCGACCGTCACCACCCGCACGGCGTCGACGACCACGCATGTCCACCGTTGGACACCTCGATGAGCATGCCATCCGTCGAGCGCTTCGATCCGGAAGCCGCAGATCCTGCGGAGTCGTCGAGGCTTGCCGAGGCGATCGCTCGCCTCCTGCCCGCGATCGAGCGGTTCAATCGCTTCGAGGGCATCGATCCGGCTGTGCGCGGACGCGACCGCTGGGTGGATCGGCTGGAGCAGGCGCTCCCAGAACAGGGAGCCGGGCTGGACGAGGTGCTCCGCGAGCTCGCTGAGGTCGTGGTGCCTCACGGCCTGCGCAACGGCGCGCCTGGGTTCAGCGGCTGGGTGACCACGGCCCCGACGACCGCGGGCGCAGCGGCATCGCTGGCCGCGACCGTTGCCGGATCGCAGCGCTGGTGGGTCCAGCCGTTCAACTACCTCGAAGGCCTGGCCCTGCGCTGGCTGGCATCCCTCCTCGGGCTCCCGCCCGATTGGCAGGGAACCTTCACGGCGGGTGGATCCTCGGCCAATCTGGTCGCCCTCGGAGCGGCGCGGCAGCGCGCCTTCGAGCGGCTGGGTCTCGATCCGGCGCAGAGCGGCCTTACCGGAACTGCGGCGCGCATCTACGCGAGCACTGAGGTGCACCACGTGGTCAACCGTGCGGCGGCGGTGCTCGGCCTGGGCCGTGCTGCGGTACGCGGCATCGCGGTCGATGGAGGCGGACGCATCGACCTCGGCGAGCTGCGCCGCGCGCTCGTCGAGGATCGATCGGCCGGCATTCTGCCGGTGGCGCTGGTCGCCACCGCGGGGACGGTGAACACCGGCGCCGTTGATCCCATCGCTCCGATGGCAGACCTGGCGGGAGAGTTCGGTAGCTGGCTGCATGTCGACGGCGCGTATGGCTTGTTCGGTCGGCTCGACAAGCGCGTGGCGTCGTTGTACGACGGTCTAGAGCGGGCCGACTCTGCCGTCGTCGACCCGCACAAGTGGCTCGCCACGCCGGTCGGGATCGGTGCGGCCTTCGTCCGGGATCGCGGCCTCCTTGGGCGAGCCTTCACGCTGGAACCAGCCGAATACCTCGAAGGAGCGGTCACGACAGACGCAGAGATCAGATCGCCCTTCGACAGCTTCGGGGAGCTGTTCCACGATTTCAACCTTGACCAATCCGCTCCTTCGCGCGGCGCCGTCGTGTGGGCAGTGCTGCTCGAGATAGGCGCGGATGGTGTGCGCCGGCGGGTGCGGCGCCACCGCGACTTCGCGTCCCGGCTGGCTGAGTTGGTTATGGCAGACGCGCGGCTTGAGCTGCTGGCGCCGCCAACCCTGTCGATTTGCTGCTTCCGCTACCGCCCAACCGACACCGGCGAGGCGACCGTCGACGTTCTCAATTCCGAGATTGTCCATCGCCTGCGGGCCGAGACTCGCTACGTCCCATCCACGACGCGCATTGCCGGACGCCTCGCCATCCGACCGTGCTACATCAACCCTCGAACCACATGGAGTGATGTCGAGGGCATGGCGCGCGCCGTGCGTGAGATCGGCGATCAGCTCACGGCGGGTCGGAGTGGGACCGATTCGACGCCGCCCGCCTCCCGCAAGTCGTAGGCGACCGATCCCGTCGTTCGGCGACTGGACCGCGACCGGCGGCCGCCTGGCTAGGATGCCACTGTGGTCACGGACACGGCACCGGCCATCATCACCAGTTAGGAGGCATCGTCATGATGGTGACGCTTCGCGGTCGTGCGTGGAGCGATGACGGGGCAGCCGGCGGGGGAAGGGGAACGCCGACGCTTGGGGTGTCGAGCAACGCAGCCAGCCGAACGGGCGGCGCGCTCAACCGGCGGGCGAGGCGGCCGTGCTCGACGACGCCCCCACGGTCCCCGAGAGGGCCAGGGCGAGCTCGGTCGTGTCGTCGGGCAACAGCTGGCGACCCTCCTCGTAGGCGGCTCGCAGCTGAGGATCGTCGAGCAGGCGCTCTGGATGGAAGCCCGCCCACAGCCGGTTGAGGCGGGCCAGCGAGCTGCCCGACTGCACCGCGATGGCGTTTGCGGCACCGGCCAGTCGCATGGAGCGCTCACGATCGCCGAGCAGGAAGGCGGCCGCCGCGAAGCCGTCGAAGACGAGAGAGTAGGCCGACAGGTCTCCCGATTCGTGGAAGAGCTCGAGCGCGCGGACGAAGAGTGGAATGGCTTCCGCCGGCCGGCGCTGGATGTTCTCGTGCAGCCCCATCATGTAGTACGTCCAGCCCAGGTAGAAGCGGTCGCCGAGCTCGGTGAAGATGTCGATGCACTGGCGGCCCAGCTCGGGCACCTCGGCGACACGACGCTCCAGGATGGCGTGGTCGAGCATGCACCACAGGGTGACTGCCTCTCCGTGCCGGTCCCCGAGCCGCCGGTAGATGTCGAGCGCCTCCCCGGCGGCGGCCTTGCCCTCGTCGGGCACTTCGACTCGACCATCCTCCTCGTCGGGCATTGCGTTGCCGAAGCTCATCGCCACGTTGTAGAGCGCATTCGCGATCTCGGCGTCGTCGCCCAGCTGCCGACGCAGCTCCAACGCGGCGTGGTAATGCGCCTGCGCGCCCTCCATGTCGCCCTGCCAGTACACGATCCCTCCGGCCGCTTCCTGCGCCTTGGCGAGGAGGAGCGGGTGACGATCGACCCCCGGCAGCGAGAGGATCCGGCGCGCTCGCTCGCGCCCCTCGGCCAGGTGGCCGCGCATCTGCCAGAAGCGCCAGCAGGCAGGCAGCAGCCGCAGCGCCAGCTCGACCTCCCCCAGCTCGAGCGTGGCAACGATGGCGGCGCGGATGTTGTCGTGCTCGCCGCCCATCGCGTCGAGCTGCTCCTTCTGCCGCGGACCGACGATCTCTGTCGCGACCGTCTCCGCGAACTCGCTGTAGTGGGCGGCATGCCGGCGCCTGAGCGCGTCGGCCTCGCCGCTGTCGGCCAGCCGCTCCTGGGCGTACTCGCGGATCGTCTCCAGCATCCGGAAGCGGTGCGCGCCATGCGGCCCCTCCTCGCGCCGGCGCAGCAGGCTCTTGTCGACGAGCGAGGCGACTGCGTCGAACGCGTCGGGCGCCTCGATCACCGCCTCGACCGCGTCGAGATCGGCACCGCCGGCGAAGACGCTGAATCGGGCGAACAAGCGACGGTCGGCATCGTCGAGCAGGTCGTAGCTCCAGTCAATTGCCCCGCGGAGCGTGCGCTGGCGATCGGGAAGGTCGCGCGCACCGCCAGCGCCCAGGTCCAGGTGCCGGCTCATTCGCGCCCGCATGGCCTCCACCGAGAGGATGCGAACCCTGGCCGCCGCCAGCTCGATGGCCAGCGGCAGGCCGTCGAGTCGCCAGCAAATCTCCGCCACGGCCGGCGCGTTCGCCGCGGTCACCACGAACCCGGGCTGCACCGCACGCGCGCGCTCCACGAAGAGCGCGACGGCCGGGTAGCGGGTGATATCGGTCCCGGGCGCGAGCCGGCGAGGATCGGGCAGCGTCAGTGGTGGGACCGGGTACTCCTGCTCGCCGTAAACGCGCAGCGCGCTGCGGCTGGTTGCCAGCACGCGCAGCCCCGGTGCCAGCCGCAGCAGCTCGACGACGTCAGGCGCCGCATCGGTCACCTGCTCGAGGTTGTCGAGCACGAGCAGGATGCGCTGGGCGCCGATGTGCTCGCCGAGGCGCTCCCGCGGCTGCCGGCCCGGCTCGGGGATCCCGAGCACCTGCCCGATGGTGGGCAGGACCAGCTCGACCTCGCGGATGCGGGCCAGCGGCACGAAATAGACACCGTCGGGGAAGCGCTGCATCGCGACCGCGGCGGCGACCGCCAGGCCAAGGCGCGTCTTGCCCGTCCCCCCAGGCCCAGAGAGTGTCACCAGGCGGTGGTCCGCCAGCAAGGCGCTCACCTCGCGCAGCTCCTGGTCGCGGCCGAGGAAGCTGGTCAGCTGGACGGGCAGGTTGTTCGGTGCGGTCTCCATGCTGCGCAGCGGCGGGAAGCCATCGGGCAGCCCTGCACCGCGCAGGGTGTACAGGCGCTCCGGCGCCGCCAGATCGCGGAGACGATGCTCGCCCAGGTCGCCGAGCTCGACGCCGTCGGGTAGCACCTGCTGCACGAGCTGCTCCGTGCTCGCGGAGAGCAAGATCTGTCCGCCGTGCCCAGCGCCCATGATGCGCGCCGCACGGTGCACGTCGAGCCCGACATACGTGTCGCCGGCAGCCCGCGCTTCGCCGGTGTGCACCCCGATCCTGACGCGGATGACCCCGTCCTCGGGCCATGGCTCGGCGCTCAGCGCGAGCTGGGCCTCCACGGCCGCGGCCACCGCCCCCGGCGCGCTCGGAAACACCGCGAAGAACGAGTCACCCTCAGTGCTGAGCTCGACCCCGCCGTGAGTGGCGAACGCGGCCCGCAGCAGCGCCTGGTGGCGGCCCAGCAGCTCCGGCCAACGCTCGCCACAGGTTTGGATCAGCCGAGTCGAGCCCTCGACGTCGCTGAAGAAGAAGGTGACCGTACCGGTCGGCAACTCGGGCATCCGCGTCCAGTATGCCGACCGACGCCGGGCAACGACAACCCGCCTTCGAGTGCTCAGACTGCAGCCGATCCGGATGTCAGAGGCGCGCTCGCCGCTCGTGTGGTGGTTCGCTTCTCGATCACATGTCGCCGGCCGCCTCGGGCGAGACGCCGGCCGCCATGAGCACCACGGTGAGGTACGTGAGCAGGGCGAGTAAGGCGGTCGCGGCGTTCGCACTCTCCAGGCCAGCCGACTCAGCGACGATGGTGGGGACGAGCGTGAGTCGCCCTCGGATGGTTGCTGGATCCGCATGCCTGATCCACCAGCGGAGCGCGCCCGGGCGCTCCGTCGCGACGGGTCAGCCTTCGTCGGACGCGACGAACAGGCGCCAGCGGCCGGCGATGCCTTTCAGCTCATGCTCGCCAGCATCTCTGAACCCCAGGCGGCTCCCGGCGACGAGATCCTTGACGGTCTGTGACACCAGCACCTGCGAGGATCCGGCAAGGGCGGCAATGCGGGAACCGATCGAGACGGCGACCCCGCCGACCTTGCCATCGATGGTCGTGCACTCCCCGGTGTGCAGCCCCGCCCGCACCTCGACGCCCAGCTCGCGCACGCGGTCCGCCACGTCGAGCGCGCAACGGATCGCGCGCGCGGGGCCGTCGAAGGTCGCGTAGAAGCCGTCGCCGGCCGTGTCGTTCTCGACGCCTTGCCATTGGGCCAGCGACTCCCGGACCAGCACGTGATGTCCCTCGACGAGCGACTTCCACGCGGCGTCGCCCAGCCGCGCCTGGGTGCCCGTCGAATCGACGATATCGGTGAAAAGGACCGTGGAGACGACGGTTTCGAGCTCGACCGGCGGGCGCGCGACGCCAATGAAGCGGCGAATCTCATCGACGATCGACCCCATGGTGGCCACACTCCACGCCTTGCCGGCGATCGCCCGGAACTCCGCACCAGGAATCGCCGCCGCGACGTGCCGCCACTGATCGGGATCGGCCTCCTCTGCATGTGAGAGGCAGAGGGTCGGCACGGCGATCAGGGGCAGGATGCTGCGCACGTCGGTCTCCGCCCACATCCGCTTCATCTCGAGCGCGACGTCCGGCGTGCACGCGTTTCGGCTTGCCCGCGCGAAGAGCACCTCCTCGACCTGCTCGATGGGGTACCCGTACGACGCCTGCGCCGTCGCGTATCCGCTGCCGTACGCCAGGGTGCCCCACGACCGAAGCAGCCCATCGTCCTCGCGGAGCTCCTCCGCCGTCCGACCCCACGGGTAGTCGGTGGCCCAGGCTGTGCGCGGAAGAGGCTCGAGCCACACAAGGGCCGAGACCCGATCCGGCCGGGTGACGGAGAGGAGCGCGTTGACGGCGCCAGCCGCCAGGTAGCCAACGAGGACAGGCTGCTCGGCACCGACAGCGTCCATGACGGCGAGGGCATCGTCGACCCGCGTCTCGAGGTTCGGGATCGGGACGTTGCGGCTCGACAGGCCCACGCCCCGGTGCTCGTGCATGATGACGCGCGCGAACGTGCCCAGCCCCTCGAGGAGAGCGGCGAATGCCGGCCACTCCCATTCCATATCGATGTTGCCGGGCCAATCCGGCTGGTAGAGGACATCGATGGGCCCGTCGCCGATCACCTGGTAGGCGAGATACACCCCGTCCTCGGTCTGCGCGTAGCCGGTCTCGTGGTACGCCATGGCGCGATTGTGCATGAGACAGGATTCATAGACTGCTTGGCGTGGCCGCCGCCTCTCGCTGGCCGGCGGCGTTGCGTGCGGCGCACGCTGCGGCGGGCGTCTTCGCGCCGCTGCCGGTGCTCGCGTTCCTCATTGGCGATGTGGCCATCGCGGGCCCGCCGTTCGTCGCCGTCGTCGCGGCGTTACATGCGGCTCCGGGGTTGGGCTGGATCAGCATCGGCATAGCGCTCGGCGCGGCCGACCGGGTGGTCGAAGCCGAGGAGGAGCCGATGCCCCCTCTCGTGACCTAGCCGCCGATACGGATCTCGACGTCGGCCTTCAGGGCTCCCGTAAGGGGCCCCCCCAGCCAGTCTCGCAGCCGTCATGCGCCATGGCCGCCTGCGGCGGGACGCGGCCAGCGCTTGACGTGCCGAGCACCATCACCGCATGGCCATCAAGAAGCTGCGTCGCTTCTGCTGCGACGAGGATCTCGCCTCGATCGGATGTGACGGCCTCCATGCCGATGACGACCTGCAGACATGGC
>JBQTHZ010000066.1:0-9278 GCA_052388515.1 Chloroflexota bacterium
GTGGGCGTCGTTAGGCATCGAATCCGACCGCCAACGCCTCATCGAACCGCGAAGCGGAGCGTGGCCGAGGCTTCAAACGCCGCATCGGCCGCGTCCATCCCCGCCTAACGACGCTGACAGCGTTCGATGGCAACTCGGCGGTCCGCCTTACTTGATGAGCTTGCGCTCCATCTGGCGCATCGCGATCCAGAGGCAGATGGAGAAGAAGACGACCAGGTAGAGCAGATCCCAGACCTGGCCGATCCCCACCAGCCCGGTCGACAGCCCGCGGATCAGGTTGATGCCGTGGTAGAGCGGCGTGAGCTGGACGATGGTGACGAGCCAGCCAGGCAGCACCGCCTCGATGGGGAAGAAGGTCCCGCTGAACAGGAACATCGGCATGACGATCAACCCCATCGGCACGTCGAAGTCGTTCACCGTGCGCAGGTACGACGTGCCCGCCAGCCCGGCCGCGGCGAAGGCGGCCGCCACGAGCAGCGAGGCCGGGATCATCAGGATGCCAAGGGGCGACAGGATGAGCCCCATGAAGAACATGATCACGAACATGGCGACGGCGTAGAGCGCCGCCCGCATGAGCGCCCAGAGCATCTCGCCCAGCGCGATCTCGGTGATCCCCATCGGCGTGGCGAGCACACCGTCGTAGGTCTTCGCGTAGTTGAGCTTGAAGAAGACGTTGAAGATCGTCTCGAACACGGCCCCGTTCATGGCGGCCGTGGCGACGAGCGCCGGCGCGACATAGGCCGCATAGGCGACGACCTGGCCGTTCGGCAGCGGCACCTCCTGGATGATGCCGCCCAGCCCCAATCCGATGCCGATGAGGTAGAAGATCGGCTCGAAGACCCCTGAGAGGATGATGATCCACTGGTGGCGGTAGACCATGATGTTGCGCTCGACCAGGCGTCGGGAGCGCCAGATACGGGCCCATGCCGTGGCCAGTGGGCCGGGAGCGGAGATCGGCTGCGTGAGGGTCGTCATCGGTCTAGCCGGCCATCCGGCGGGTGAGCGTGCGATCCGCGAACCAGGCGCCGACCCCGAACATGACGAGAAGGTAGGCGAGGTGCAGCGGGGCCGTCACCGGGTCGAGCTGGTCGAGGATTGAGCCGCGGACGAGCTCGACGCCGTGAAAGAGTGGCGTCGCCCAGGCGACCGCGCGCAGTGGCTCGGGCAGGTTGGTGAGCGGAAAGAACGTACCGCTGAACAGGAAGAGCGGGTTGATCACGAAGCGGAAGATGGCGCTGAAGCCGACGTCGTTCTTCTGCGTGGCGGTGAACGCGATCAGGCAGGCGGCGAAGGCGGTGCCGATCAGCATGGCGAACGGCACGGCCAGGACGGCGAGCGGCGTGCGGACGATGCCGAACACCGCCAGCACGACCAGGAAGACGGCCGCCAGCGAGCCGATGCGGAACGCGGTCCAACCCAGCTCGCCGAGCACGATGCTGCGGATGCCGAGCGGGGTCGAGAGCATGGCCTCGTAGTTCCGACCCCACATGATCTTGTTCATGATCGGGTACGTCGACTCGAACGTGGCGGTCTGCATGGCCATGGCGGCCAGCAGCCCGGGACCGAGCCAATCGATGTAGGGCACGCCCCCGAACGCCTCCAGGCTCGCAGGCGTCAGCAGTGCGCCGATGCCGATGCCCATGGCGGTCAGGAAGAGCACCGGCTGCAGGAAGCCGAAGGCCAGGGACCGATGCCAGAGGCGCCTGTAGACGAGCCAGTTGCGCTGCCAGACGCGGCCGGAGGCGCCGAGGACGGTCATCGGCTGCCTATTCGACGAGCGAGCGGCCGGTCAGGCGCAGGAAGACGTCCTCCATGCTCGACCGGCGCACGAGCGCGCTCTCCACCGGGATCTCGCGCTGGTTCACCTGCTCGAGCGTCCGCTCGCCGTTCTCGGTGTAGAGCAGGTGCCGATCCGGCAGCTCCTCGATCCGGTCGGCGAGCCCATCGAGCTGGCCGTCGAGGTTGTCGCGGACCGCATCGGTGAAGCGCAGCTCCAGCACCTCCCTGGTGGAATGCTGGTCGATCAGCTGGCGTGGCGAGCCCTCGGCCACGATCTTCGCCTTGTCCATCACCACGAGGTGGTCGCACAGCTGCTCCGCCTCGTCCATGTAGTGGGTCGTGATAATGAGCGTGGCGCCGCGGCGCTTGAGCTGGTAGAGGCGCTCCCACAGGAGGTGCCGTGCCTGGGGGTCGAGACCCGTGGTCGGCTCGTCAAGGATGACCAGGTCGGGATCGTTGATGAGGGCGCGCGCGATCGTCAGGCGTCGCTTCATGCCACCCGACAGCGGTTCGACCTGGTCCTTGGCGCGCTCGTCGAGCTGGACGAACTCGAGCAGCTCATCGGTCCGCCTGTTGGCGATGTCGCGCGGGATGTCGAAGTATCGGGCGTACATCTCGAGGTTCTCGCGCACCGTCAGCTCGGTGTCGAGGTTGTCGATCTGCGGGACGACGCCGAGCTTCGACTTGATCTCGCGTGCCTGCGTGCGCGGGTCCATGCCGATGACGCTGAGCGTTCCCTCGGTCACCGGGCTCGAGCAGGCGATCATGCGCATCGTGCTCGTCTTGCCGGCGCCGTTGGGGCCCAGGAAGCCGAACGCCTTGCCCGGACGCACGTCGAAGGCGACGCTGTCGACGGCGGTGAAGCCGTTCGCATAGCGCTTCGTCAGGCCTCGGGCATGGACGAGGGAGGATTGGCTGCTCATGGGCTCGTGCATTGTAGACCGATGCGGTCGCCATTTCTCATCGGCGACCGGTCGGCGGAGCTAACAAGCGGGTCGGGCGCCTTCCCATCACCATCCTGCTGCTGTCAAAGAATATAGCATTAGTGATATATCGGCTGAGAGAGTTGAAGCAAGCGCCGGACCATGCCCCGGCGCCGTCTCCACAGGCTCCCAGCGACTGACAGGATTCCCGCCATCGAGCGTCATGTTCGCGCGTCGCCGATGCCCCTGGCCAGGTGCGTTGTCAGCCGACGGACAATGCCCGCATGGGTGCCTCGCTGCGTCTCGCCGACCTGCTCGCCAGCGTGTCCCTCCTGAGCGACCTCGGTTTCGCGCTGCCGCCCGAGGAGTCGATGCGCTCGTGCATCCTTGCCACCGCGCTCGCGCGCCGCATGGGTCTCGACGAGGACGACGTGTCGGACGTGTTCTACACGGCGCTCCTCCAGCACCTTGGCTGCACCGGCTTCGCGCACGAGACGGCCATCGTCTACGGGAACGAGCTCGTCGTGAACGCGGCGGCCGCGCGCATGAGCTCGGATGATGTTGGAGACGTCGTGGCGTTCATTCGCGCTGCCAGCAGGAGGAGGGGCCTTGCAGCTCGGGCCCGCGTGATCGCCTACACCGTCGTTCGAGGAAGCGCGTGGGGCCGGCGATTCGCCACCGCCCGATGCGAGGTGGGCCGTGAGACCGCTCGCCGGCTCGGCCTGTCCGAGGGTGTGCGTCGGGGGCTCCACGAGGCCGCCGAGTCATGGAACGGCAAGGAGGGCGTGCAGGGGCTGCGCGGGGAGGCCATCTCCATTGCGGCGCGCATCGCGACCGTGGCGGCGACCGCGTCTCGGTTCCACGACATCGGTGGCGAGGAGGCTGTCGTCGACGCAGTGCGTCGCCGCGCCGGCACGGCCCTGGACCCGGCGATGGTGTCCCTGTTCATCGAGCATGCCTCCGAGATCCTGGCCGAGGCGCGCAACGGGGATCCCCGCGACGTCCTCCTCGCCGCCGAGCCTGCGCCGGTCAGGGCCGTGCCCGAGGCGCACCTGGCGGACGTGGCCGCCGCGATCGCCGACGTCGCCGACCTGAAGTCCGTGTACACGCTCGGCCACTCGAGCCAGGTGGCAGCGCTTGCCGCCGGCGCGGCCACCGCCATGGGCCTCGACGATGCGGCTGCGTCCCGTCTCCAGGTCGCGGCGCTGCTCCATGACCTGGGCCGCGTCGGGATCTCGACATCGACCTGGGAGCGAGCCGGTCCGCTCACCGCGGCCGAGTGGGAGCAGGTCCGACTCCATCCGTACCACTCGGAACGGATCCTGGCCCGGTCCGAGGTTCTGCGGCCGATGGCCATCATCGCGGGCATGCACCATGAGCGCGTGGATGGATCGGGCTATCACCGGGGATCACGCGGTCGCGAGATCCCGGTCGAGGCCCGGATCCTCGCGGCGGCCGACGCGCTGCAGGCCATGACCCAGGAGCGTTCGCACCGGCGGGCGATCGCTCCGGAGCAGGCGGCGGAGCACCTGCACGAGGACGTGCGCGCGGGGCGGCTCGACGGCGACGCGACGCGCGCGGTGAGCGACGCTGCCGGCATCATGCTTCGCGAGCGCATCCGGGGAGCCGCTCCGGCCGGCCTCAGCGAGCGGGAAGTGGAGGTCCTCCGCCTCGTGACTCGCGGGCTGTCGAACCGCGAGATCGCGGCCCGTCTCGTGGTCTCTCCGCGCACGGCCGAACATCACGTGCAGCACATCTACGCCAAGATCGGCACGTCCAGCCGCGCAGCCGCGGCACTGTTCGCCATGGAGCACGACCTGCTTGACTGACCGGCAAAAATGGGCAGATCTACCGATGTCGCGAAGGTCGAGGGCGCGCAGGCTGGCGGCATGCAGGAATCACCGAGCCGGCTCTTCACGCCGGCGTTCATCGCACTGACGCTCTCCGAGCTCGCGTACTTCACCGCGGCTGGCCTGCTGATCGGCATCACGCCGTTCTTCGTGACCGGACCACTCCGCTCCGACGAGGCCGGCCTCGGCCTGGTGGCTGGCGCGTTCGGCGTCACGACCCTCCTCCTGCGCCCGTATGCCGGGCGGATGGCCGATCGGCGCGGCCGGCGTCCGCTTCTCATCGGCGGAGCCCTGCTCTGTGCACTCGTGGTCCTGGGCCACACCCTGACCGTCGACCTTGGCATCCTGATCGGCCTCCGGCTGCTGCTGGGCGTGGCCGAGGCCTTCTACTTCGTGGCGGCGATCGCGGTCCTGGTCGACCTGGCGCCGCCGGGACGGGCCGGTGAGGCCATCAGCTACAACTCGCTCGCGCTCTACCTCGGGATCGCGATCGGACCGATCCTCGGGCAGCTGCTGCTCGATGCCGCCGGGTTCAACGCGGCGTGGGGCGGCGCCTTCGGACTGGCGCTCGCGGCCACCCTGCTCGCGACCCGGATCCCCGAGACAGCCGAGCCGGCGGCGAAGGCCGATCCCGCGCCGCATCCGCTCATCCACCGCGCTGCGGTCGGCCCGGGATTGGCGCTGTTCACCGGCGTCGCGGCCATGAGCGGCTTCTTCCTGCTGGCTGGGCCGCACGCCGAGCGGATGGGTCTCGAGGCCTGGAGCTTGACGTTCCTGGTCTTCGGAGGCGTCGTCGTCGGCTGTCGAATCGCATTCGCCTGGCTGCCGGATCGGGTGCCGCCGATGATGCTGGGGGCAGCGGCGCTGGCGATGTGCGCGATCGGCCTGACCGTGACCGCGCTGTCATCCGGGATCGGTGGCCTGCTGGTCGGAATCACGCTCCTCGCCATTGGCGTGGCCTTCATGACGCCGGCGCTCTTCGCCGCAACGTTCGCCAGGGTGGCGCCATCCGAGCGCGGCGCCGCATCGGGCACGACGACCCTCTTCATCGACCTCGGCTTCGGTGGCGGTCCGCTCGTCATCGGCCTGGTGGCGGCGGCTGGCGGGATCCCCGTTGCTTTCGGTGTCGGAGCGGCCATCGCACTCGCCGGCGCCGCGGGCGCGCTGGTCGTCCCCAGGCTGACGCGTCAGATGGCCTCGGCGACCTGATCCGTGTTTCGCGAGACTCGACCGATGCGGGCGCTCCGCACCCAGATTGCCCGCAGCACGGTCCGGGCCTCCGCGCTGCAGCTGGCCGCCTATGCCGGGACGTTGCTCACATCAGGACCGGCGGTCGGGCAAGGCTCGTCCCCGCTCAGCCAATATATCAGTAACGATATAGTCGGTGATAGAGCATCGAGGCGCTCTACGATCGAAGCCCTCCGCCTGCAGCGGCCTGGCAAGGTGTCGCGCAGACCGGCCCACGCGCGGCGTCCCGCCCTTCGCGCGGTTTGCCGCCCTGGCAACTAATGACGGAGATTCGCTCTCCCGGCGCCTCTCGCCGGTCGTTCGTTGCTGGGCCGACAGGGGGGACGGACATGGACACGTTCCGCCGTCAATAGTTGCCGCCACGACAAAACGAGACTCTGGCGGTTGGGCCGCCGGGGCCCAATACGCCTCTCATCAGGCTCCGCTGCCGCACGGAAGTCCACGATTCGACACCACTCGCTGGCAACACCCCTCGCGGAGCGGCTCAGATGTCAGGTGAGATGCTCACATGCCCGCAGCGAGTGAGTCGGCGCGGGGATCGGCACCGGCCTCGTAGGATCCGTCGGGGCGACGGCGGATCATCTGGGCCCAGCCCATGATCGGTGTCTTCGGCTCGACCAGCGCAACCTCGTGTCCGCGAGCCTCGAGCGCAGCGACCACCGCGGCGTCCACGCCGTCGGCCTCGATCCTCACCGGTCCCAGCGGTGCCCCGGCCCCCTCGGTCTCGACCACGAACCGTGGTTGGTCGACGACAGCCTGCGGGTCCAACCCGTCATCCACCAGCCCCTGGACGAGCTGGACCATCGTCTGCGGCTGGCCATCGCCGCCCATGGCACCGAACGTGACTTCGGCGGCGCCATCCCGCAGGAGCATGCCCGGCATGAGCGTGTGCAACGTCCGAGCACGCGGCGCCAGCGCGTTCGGATGTCCCGGATCCAAGGAGAAGTAGGCGCCGCGGTTCTGGAGCATGATCCCTGTCGAGCCGCCCATGATCCCCGACCCGAAGCCCATGTAGTTGGACTCGATGAGGCTGACCATCATGCCGTCGGCATCGGCGGTGCACAGGTAGACCGTGCCTCCGCCTGGCCTGTTCGTCGGCTCATACCGGTGAGCTGTCTCCGGCGACAGCCGCGACGCAAGCCACGATGCATGATCGGATGACAGCAGGACCGATGGATCGGCCAGGCCGCGGTCCGGATCGGCGACGCATCGGTCACGCTCGCTCCAGGCCACCTTGACCGCCTCGATCTGCGCGTGCAGGCGATCGGCGGAGAGCGATGCGCTCACCGGCCAATCGAGGGTCGAGAGAACATTCAGTGCCATGAGCGCCGTGATGCCCTGCGAGTTTGGCGGCATGGTGGCGACCTCGACGTCGCGGTAGCGGGTGGAGATCGGCTCGACCCAGTCGCCCTGGTGCCCCGCGATGTCGTCCGCGGTCATGACACCGCCGGCAGCCTGGATGGCGCGCGCGATCTCCTCGCCGATCGGGCCGCCGTAATAGGCGTCGCGACCGTCCTCGGCGATCGTCCGCAGCGAGGCGGCGAGCAGCGGCTGCCGGAAGGTGTCGCCCGCTTCGCCGGCCGAGCCGAAGACGGCACGCGCGGCATCGTCGAAGCCGGGCAGCGACGCCGCGATGGCGCGCACATTGATGGCCGTCAGTGGGTAGCCCTCCTCCGCGGTCCGCGCCGCAGGCAGGAGCGCATCGGCGAGCGAGCGTCGGCCGAATCGGTCGAGAAGATTGGTCCAGGCATCGACAGCGCCGGGAACGGTGATCGGCAGCGGACCCCTGGCCGGCATCTCAGCATGGCCCGCTTCGCGGACCGCGGAAATCGTCAATGCAGCGGGGGAGCGGCCGCTGCCGTTGAAGCCCAGAAGGCGCTGCTCGACGGGGTCCCACACCAGGGCGAATGCGTCACCGCCGAGCCCGCAGGCGTTGCAGTAGACGACGGCGAGCATCGCATTCGCCGCAATGGCGGCGTCAACGGCGGTCCCGCCGGCGCGGAGCGCATCGACGCCCGCGGCGGTCGCCAGGGGATGGGGCGTGGCGACCATGCCACGCGGCGATGTGATGGAGGGCATGCGGTCAGACCGTACCAGACCGCGAGTGGCACGAAACGTGCGACTGGACAGTAGCAAGAATCACGGGGATACTTCCGGACATGAGCATGACCGTCGCCGTCATCGGCGCAACCGGCTTCGTCGGCAGCCACCTGGTGCCGCATCTCGTTCAAGCGGGGCACCGGGTGATCGCCGTCTCGCGCGCGGGTCGCAGGCGTGCGGATTGGACCGATGCGGTCGAGGCGCGAGCGGCCGACGTCTCAACTGGCAGAGGTCTGGACGAGGCCCTCGACGGAGCCGATGCAGCCGTCCACCTGGTCGCCATCCCGCGGCAGACGAAGGGCCTGACCTTCGAGGAGATCAATGTGCGGGGTACGCGGCGGGTGGTCGAAGCAGCCGAGCGCGCCGGGGTCAGGCGCTTCGTGCATCTCTCGGCCATGGGCGTCATCGACGACGAGAAGCTCGCCTACCTCCACTCGAAGTGGCGCGGCGAGCAGGCGGTTCGCGCCAGCACGCTCGACTGGGTCGTCCTTCGGCCGTCGCTGATGTTCGGCGAGGGGGACGGCTTCTTCAGCCTCGTGAAGACGACGCTGCGGTGGTGGTCGCCGGGCATCGTGGCCATCCCCGGAAAGGGCGACGCCCGGTTTCAGCCACTCTCCGTCGATGACCTGGCGGTCGCGGCCGAGAAGAGCCTGACCGATGCAGACCGTGCCGGATCGGTCTACGAGGTGGGTGGTCCCGACTGGGTCACGTATGGCCAGATCGTGGACGAGGTGATGCGTGTCACGCGCATGCGGCGTCTCAAGCTGCCGATGCCGATCCCGCTGATCAGCGCTCTCACTTCGATCACCGACCGGGTCCTGCCCGTCTTCCCCGTCAGCCATGACCAGATCAGCTCGCTCCAGCGTCCCAACTACACCGATCGCGACGCCTTCGAGGAGACCTTCGGCGTCAAGCCACGTCCATAGGACCTGGCGTATCTCGGGAACTGATCCGACCGCCGAGGCGTGCGGCGCAACTCCCGACCCCGGCCAGGAGAAGCCTGATTGCTGGCCACGTACTCGTGACGTGACTGCAAGGTCGTGAATCGGCCCGCGTTTCATGACCCGGGATGCGCATCTGAGCGTGGCGTAGCGCTGCGTCAGGGCACGGATCGGCAGATTCTCGGCCTACCAGTCAGGGGGTGAATAGCTGACCCGACCGACGCCTGGCTGACGAGATATGAGTCGTCCGGCGAATATGTGCCAGGAGTACGCCTGCTGCGGGGACAGACGACAGCGAACCCCCCGGGTCAGGATGGGTCACTCGCCCCAGGTCTCGCCGGGCTCGAGCTCCACGACCTCCGCGCCGGTATGGTCGCGCAGCTCGTCGGGCGTGCCGGCCAGGATCGGGAACGTGCCGTAATGGATCGGGATGACCA
>JBQTHZ010000067.1:0-5115 GCA_052388515.1 Chloroflexota bacterium
TGGCGCGACTGCTCGCCGTCGGTGACGACGTCGATCCCGGCATCCTCTTGCTCCTTCAGCGCGATGAGGACCGCGTCGCGCTGGCCGTGGGCCAACTGGTCGTCGGGCAGCCGCCAGGGCGCCCACAGCATCTCCGGCGTCGCGAGCCACGGCGGTTTCGGCAGGCTCCCGGCGATCGTCGTCAGCAGCATTCGTGTCCTCCTCACCCGGCGGGCGTCGGCGCGCTTCGGCATGCGTGCTATTGCTTCGCCGGCCGTCATCTTAGTACGCCTCGAACGAAGCGAAGCACGGGGACCGAGATGACGCACCGCGGCCCGGTGGCGCCGGCACACGGCGGTCATCAAAGCGATCGAGAAGCGCTCAGAACCTGCGGTAAGCTTGGCCGGCCAGCGGGACCGAACCGCACGACCTCACGCCTCAACCAACAAAGGAGGACACGAAATGGCCCTTATTGCCCTCACAAGAGCCGCCGTCGTTGCGGCGCTGTCCCTCACCGTGGCGCTCGCCGGACCGGCGCTCGCCCAGCAGCAGTCTCGAACGCTCAAGATGCAGTCGGCCGTGCCGGCGTCGTCCACGACGCAGGACGCCTTCAAGTTCTTCGCCGAGCGGGTGGAGAAGCTGACGGGCGGCCAGCTCAAGATCGAGGCGCTGCCCGGCGGCGCGATCGTGCCGCCGTTCGAGATCCTCGACGCCTCGCACAAGAAGGTGATCGACGGCGCCTACGGTATCTCGTACTGGTGGTTCGGCAAGAACAAGGCGGCGACGCTCTTCTCCAACACGCCGGCCGGCATCGCGGGCATGGACGCGATCGACTTCATCGGCTGGGTCTACGAAGGCGGCGGCCTCGAGCTGTGGAACGAGTTCTACCAGAAGGAGCTCCGGCTGAACCTGGTCGCATTCCCCAGCATTCCGCCGAGCCCGCAGGCGCTCGGCTGGTTCAAGCGGCCGATCAAGGACCTGGCGGACTTCAGAGGGATGAAGTGCCGGCAGACCGGCATCGTGGCCGAGCTCTACTCCAAGATGGGCATGGCCGTGGTGAACATGCCGGGCGGCGAGATCCTGCCCGCGGCGGAGCGCGGCACCATCGACTGCGCGGAATGGGTCGGCGGCATCGAGGACCAGCGGCTCGGCCTTCACACGGTATGGAAGTACCACTACACGCCGGGCATGCACGAGAGCGCCTCGGTGGCCGAGCTCGCCATCAACAAGGACGTCTGGGACAGCCTCCCCGCGCAGCACAAGGAGGCGATCAAGTCGGCCACGTCCGAGACCTTCCTGCGCTGGTGGGCGAAGTTCCAGCGGCAGAACGCGGACGCGATCGCCGAGTTCGTGGAGAAGCACAAGGTGCAGCTGCTCACGACGCCGCCAGACGTGAACAAGGCGTTCCTGAAGGTGTGGGACGAGTTCGCCGCGGCCGAATCCGCGAAGAACCCGTTCTTCAAGAAGGTGCTCGAGTCGCAGCGCGCCTACGCGTCCAAGGTGGTGCCGGCCAAGCGCTTCATGTTCCCGCCCTACAGCCTCCAGGCGGATCACTACTGGCCCGCGAAGCGCTGATCCGGAACGCGGTGGAAACGAGAAGGGCGGCCTCGGCCGCCCTTCTCGCCTACCGCACCAGGTGTGGCAGCCAGAGCGCGATCTGCGGGAAGAGCAGCAGCAGGAGCAGCACGACGACCTGGATCACCATGTAATCCGCCATGCCTCGGTAGATCGTGGCCAGGCTCCACTGCGGCACCACGTTGCGCAGGTAGTAGGCCGACATGGCCACCGGTGGACTCAAGTACGCCGTCTGCATGTTGACCGCGGTGACGGCGCCGACCCAGATCAGCAAGTCGAGCCTGCTGAGGCCCAGCTGGAGCTTCTCGATCACCGGCAGGACGATCGGCAGGAAGACCAGGATGATGACGGGCCATTCGAACGGCCATCCCAGCACGAAAAAGATCGCCATGATCAGGACGAGCCTCAACCAGTCTCCCCCCGGGATCGCGAGGAGCGACTCCGTGATCAGGTTCGCCGAGCCGAGCTTCGTGAAGACGGCGCCGAACACGTTCGAGGCGACGGCGAGGAACAGCACCATGGCGACGGTCACCATGGTGCCCATGGCCGCGTTTCTGGCCGAATTGAAGTCGAGCCGCCCATAGACCAGCGCGAGGAGGGTGGCGCCGAACGCACCGCAGGAGGCGGCCTCGGTCGGCGTCGCCAACCCGCTGACGATCGACCCGAGCGTGAATCCGATCAGCGCGCTCAGCGGTGCAACGCCGAGCACGAAGGCCCGGAAGTAGCTGTTGCGGAAATAGGGATACGCCGTCACCACGGCCGGGACGAGCGCGACGCCGGACACCGCGAGCGGGCCGACCGCAAGCGAGAGCGCCGGCACCCCAAGCATGCCGAAGGCGGCGTCCGCCGCGAGATACGTCATGCCCATCAGGCAGGCGAGCCCCAACATCGTCACGGGAAGGTCAACCCTCTCGGTGGTCATGTCGTGGTGGGCGATCCTGCGCTCCTCCATCGTCATGGCAGGCCCGAGCCTGGGGTTGATGAAGCTGCGGCCGAGCGTGTAGACGATGTAGCAGCCGGCGAGCAGGAACCCCGGACCGAACGCCGCGGTATAGAGGAGATTGACGGGCACGCCCATGACCGGTCCCATGACGACGAGCATGACGCTCGGCGGAACCAGGATGCCCAGCGTGCCGCCGGCGGCGATCGCGCCGGCCGACAGGCGCGGGTCGTACCCGGACTTGAGCATCATCGGGGCGGCCATGATGCCGAGCACCGTCACCGCCGCGCCGACGATGCCGGTGGCCATCGCGAACACGGTCGCGGTCAGGATCACCGTCAGGTAGAGCGAGCCGCGCACCGGCGCGAGGAGCGTTCTGAGCGCCCCGAACAGCCGCTCCATGAGCCCGGCTTGCTCGGTCATGTAGCCCATGAAGATGAACAGCGGCACGGCGGGAAAGATCTCGTCCTTCATCGTGCCCCAGATCTGCAGATAGGCGAGGTTGAAGGTCTGCTCCCATCCCAGCCCCGCTCCGCCGACCACGAGCGCCAGAAACAGCAGCGTGAACGAGATCGGGAACCCGATGAAGATGACCCCGATCATGCCGATGAGCATCAAGAACCCGAGGGCCTCGCTGACGCCCATCCCCTAGACCTCGATCTTCTCGTGCACGGTAAGGAACACGCCGGTTCGCCAGGCCCAGAGACTCTTCATGAGCTCGGAGATGCCCTGCAGGAAGAGCATGAAGGCCGTGAGCGGAATGACGCCGCGCAGCGGCCACAAGATCGGCGTCCAGGCACCGGAGCTCGAGCGCTCGTCGATCGAGATCGAGTAGAGGAAGTCGTCGATGGAGAGCAAGAACAGCACGACCATGGTCGGCAGAAAGAACACGAGAAAGGCGAGGCTGTCGACCATGCCCTTCGTGCGGTCCGAGAACCGCTCCCAGAACATGTCCGTTCGCACGTGCGCGCCCCTCAGAAGCGCCAGCGCCGCCCCCAGCATGAACAGCGTCGCGTAGGACATGGTCGTCACATCCAGGGCCCACACGGTGGGGGCCCTGAGCACGTAGCGTGCGAAGACCTCGACGACGTTGGCGAAGATCAGCGGGATGATCGCGATCACGAACAGGTAGCTGGCCAGCTCCGTGAACTTGTCGATCGTGCGGATGACCGCCAGATAGCCGCGAGGCGGAATCGTACGCGCGGGCGTGGCGGTCATCGGATGCCCGCGTTCAGCACTTGGAGGAAATACTCGACCTCGGCCTCGCCCATCCCCGTGGACAGGCACCCGAGGCCCGTCGGCGCGGCGAGGCCGATCTCCTCGGGCGTCGGCAGCGGAAAGGATGCCCCGCGCGCGAGTCGACGGCTGGCCGCCTCGGTGACGGCGGGAGGCGCGTGGCCGTGGATCAGCGACGTGTCGTTGTAGGCGCGCGTCTCCGTGAGCGTTCTGCCTGCTGTCATCGCCATGCCCTCTCGGCGCGCAGGCGCCCGTGCCGTCTGCGCGGTGATGTAGCCGCGGACCGGGCCTCATGATAGTCCGCCCGCGGTCCCGATGAGGGCTGCTACCCATGCGACGGCGGAAACCTTGACCCTCCGCCGTTCCGCGGTCTAGAGTCAGACTGACCGGTCGGTCTGACAGGAGGGCCCCGCGTGCACTTCGGCGACAAACGCCTCGAGCCGATCTGGGAGAAGGTCCGCAGCGATACCCGTCTCGACCGGGACGACGCCCTCGTGCTCTTCGAGAGCGACGATCTCCTCGGCGTCGGACGCATGGCCGATCACGTCAAGACACGGCGCGAAGGCGATCGCGTCTACTTCGTCATCAACCGCCACATCACGCCGACCAACCTCTGCGTGCTGTCGTGCAGCTTCTGCGGGTTCGCGCGCAAGCCGGGCCAGGCGGGCGCGTACGAGCACACCATCGAGGACATGGTGCGGATGGTGAAGCCCGAGACGCGTGAGGTGCACATCGTCGGCGGGCACCATCCCGACTGGCCGTTCGAATACTACGAGCGGATGATCGAGGCGATCCACCAGGCGCACCCGGACGTCCAGATCAAGGCGTTCACCGCGGCCGAGATCGACTACTTCTGGCGGCGCTGGAAGATCGAGCCGCGCGAGGCGCTCACGCGCCTGAAAGCGGCCGGCCTGCAGTCGATGCCCGGCGGTGGCGCCGAAATCTTCTCCCCACGGCTCGCGAAGCTCCTGAAGTACACGGGCAAGGCGGATCCCGAGCGCTGGTGCGAGATCCACGGCATCGCGCACTCGCTCGGTCTCAAGACCAACGCCACGATGCTCTACGGCCACGTCGAGCGCCTCGACGAGCGGATCGACCACATGCTCCGTCTGCGCGCGCAACAGGACGCCTCCGGCGGGTTCGTGACGTTCATCCCCCTCGCCTACCAGGAGGCCGCCACCAAGCTCGTGCCCCGGCAGGCGCCGCCGGCGGACAGCCTGCGCACGATCGCGATCGGACGGCTCGTCCTCGACAACTACGCGCACGTCGAGGCGTACTGGGTCACGCTGGGAGAAGACACGGCGTCGATTGCACTCCACTTCGGGGCAGACGACGTGAACGGGACGCTGGAGGACGAGCGCATCCAGCATTTGTCCGGCGCCACC
>JBQTHZ010000068.1:0-2826 GCA_052388515.1 Chloroflexota bacterium
CGCGTCCGAGGTGCTCAAGTCCGAGCCGGACCGGCCCGACGCGAGGGTCCTCGAGAATGCCACGGAGGTCGTCGTGCTGTTGCTGCCGGAGGACGAGGAGCGCGAGCCGACCGCCGTCCAGATCCTCATGGGCGACGGATGGGTCATCACCAGGCACCAGGAGCCGATACCGTCCCTCGACACGCACCGGGAGCAGATCAAGGATCAGCGCGAGGTCGGCCAGCTCACTCCGGTCGGGTTCCTCGTCTCCATCCTGGACTGGCACGTCGACTCGTTCTTCGCGGCCGCGGAGCGCCTGGAGGGCGCGGTGGACGACCTCGACGAGGCAGCCCTGCGCAGAGAGGATGACCTGCTCCAGGAGCTGGTTCGGATGCGGCGGCGCATCGCCAGGGTGAGGCGCCTCGTTGCCATGCACCGCGAGGTCTTCGCAGAGTTGGCGCGACCCGACTTCCTGACCGACCTGGAAGAGCGCGAGGCGAAGGCGCTCGACCACGTCACGGAGCGCCTGGAACGGGCGAGCGAGGCGGTCGCGCACGTGCGCGAGATGCTCATCGGCACCTTCGACGTCCACATGACGCGTACGGCGCAGCGAACGAACGACATCATGCGCGTCCTCACGTGGGCATCGGTCATCCTGCTCCCGTCGGTCGTGCTGGCGGGAATCATGGGCATGAACTTCAGGGTGCCGATCTTCGACAACCCGGCCCTGTTCTTCGTGGTCGTGGCCTTCATGGTGGTCATGGCGGCCATCACGCTCGTCGCCGCCCGCTGGCGGGGATGGCTGTAGGTCGGCTCGTCGGCTGTTCCCCGCTGACCGGCTCGCGGCTCGCGGTTCGTCGGCGCGTGCGAGGTTCGCAACATCGAGCGTCCGCCCGCAACGAGACCCCTTTCGGACCAATTCGTAACCATTCCAGTTACAGATGGGTCTCGGTAGGTATCCCCCTCAGGCCGCTCGTCGCTTGCAATCTGCATGCATCCGCATCATAATGATTGCATGCCATCCATCACTGTCCGAGACGTACCCGACGAGGTCCGCGACGAGCTGGCCGCCCGGGCCGCGCGCGCCGGTCGATCGCTGCAGGAGCACCTGCGCGCCGAGCTGATCGAGCTGGCCAGCAGGCCGACCGTCGGTGAGCTCATGGCTCACGTTCGCGCACGCAAGGAGGCGACCACGAGCCGGCTGTCGGCATCGCGGATCCTCGCGCACCGGGACAGGGATCGGCGGTGACGGTCGTCGTCGACGCAAGCGCTGTCGTGGCGGCGCTCGTCGACCGGGACCCCGACGGCACGTGGGCGGAGGCGGAGCTGGCCAGGGATGACCTGGCCGCCCCGCACCTGATGCCGGTCGAGGCCGCGAACATCCTCCGCCGAGCGGTGCTCGCCCGGCATCTCTCGCCTGACTCGGCGACGCTTGCCCACGGGGACCTGCTGCGCCTCCCCGTTCTGCTGTTCCCCTACGAACCCAGCGCGGACCGTGTCTGGCAGCTGCGCGGCAACCTGAGTGCGTACGACGCGTGGTACGTGGCACTGGCGGAGGCGTTGGAGGCTTCACTCGTCACACTCGATCGGCGCATGGCTCGTGCCCGTGGGCCACGCTGCCGCTTCCGACTTCCGCCTCGGCCGGGGAGCCCCATCGATCGGCGCTGATGCGCCGCCTCCTCTTCCACGTGACCGTCATCGGCTCGTCGTGACGACCGTATCGGTCCATGGAGGGCCTTCGATCGTCATCAGCTCGTCCTGGCGACCGTAGGCGGCTGCGCTGCCAATCTGGGCGCCCCTTCGCCGGCCTGTTCGAGCGTGAAGACTGGCGTGGGAGGGCCGACCGGCGCGAAGACGGTGCCTACGGTCGTCAGGACGGGCACGTGGCGTCAACTCCCGGGCGGGACGAGGACGAGGAGCGCACGTCTCGCCGTGACGAGACCCCTTTCGACCCCATTCGAAACCACTTCGGTTACAGATTGGCGGACCAGGGGTCCCTGAGCGGAAGCCGGGCCCGCGCTACAATTGAGCTTCCCCACGAACGAACGAACGAGGAGCCGATTCGCCGCATGGCCACGACCGCTCGCAAGCCCCGCCGCACCAGCTCGAAGGCGAAGTCCGCCGCCGATAACAACGGCAAGCTGATCTACACCTTCGCCGAGGGCAACGCGAGCATGCGCTCGACCCTCGGCGGCAAGGTCGCCGGCCTGGCCGAGATGACGAACGCCGGGCTGCCGGTCCCGCCGGGCTTCACGATCACCACCGAGGCCTGCAACGCCTACTACACCGCGGGCAAGGAGATGCCGGCCGGGCTGTGGGACAACGTCACAACCCACATGAAGGAGCTGGAGCAGCAGACGGGCAAGGGCTTCGGCGATGCCGCCAACCCGCTGCTGGTCAGCGTGCGCTCGGGCGCCGCCTTCAGCATGCCGGGCATGATGGACACGGTCCTGAACCTGGGCCTCAACCCGGACACCGTGCAGGGCCTCATCGGCCTCACCGGCAACGAGCGCTTCGCCTGGGATGCGTGGAGAAGGTTCGTGGCCATGTTCGGGCGCATCGTGCTGGGCCTCAAGGCGGAGGACTTCGACGAGCCCTTCGATGAGCTCAAGGAGCACGCCAAGGCCAAGCTGGACACCGATCTGACGGCCGAGCAGCTGCGCGACATCGGCGGCCGGTTCGCCGAGATCGTGAAGGAGAAGACCGGCGAGGAGTTCCCGACCGATCCTTATCGGCAGCTGGAGCTGGCCGAGCGCGCCGTTTTCGACTCCTGGTTCGGTAAGCGGGCGCACGACTACCGCGAGTTCAACAAGATCCCGCACGACCTGGGCACCGCGGTCAACGTGG
>JBQTHZ010000069.1:0-25195 GCA_052388515.1 Chloroflexota bacterium
CGCGGCTGGTCGACAACGAGACCGGTCACGCCGTCGAGGTCTCCGGTGACGATGATCTCGTCGAGCGCTATCGGACGCGCCTGGCGGAGTGGCAGGCCGAGATCGCCGCCTTCGTCAACAAGCGCGGCGGCGCCTACGTCGCCGTTCCGTCCGACCTCGACCTCGCCGATCTCCTGTTCGACGTGCTCAGGCGCCGGAGAGTGGTCGAGTGATCGCGCCACTTGCCCTGATCGGACTCATCGCGCTGCCGATCATCGTCGCCTTCTACATGCTGCGCCTGCGGCGCCGCGACCTGCCGGTCGGCTCCACCTTCCTGTGGCAACAGCTCATCCGCGACGTGGAGGCCAATGCGCCGTGGCAGAAGCTGCGCTTCAGCTGGCTGCTGCTGGTGCAGCTGCTGATCGCCGCGATCGTGGTGCTGGCGGCGGCGCGTCCGTTCAGCGCCGTGGAATCGGACCTCGCGGCCAACGTCGTGCTCATCGTCGACACCAGCGCCTCGATGGCGACGAGCACGGACCGCGAGGATCGCATGGACCTCGCCCGGCAGCGCGCCCGGGAGGTCGTCGAGCGGCTGCCGATCGGCGGACGCATCACGGTCGTGGCCGCCGCGGATACGGCCGACGTCCTCGTCAGCGAGACCGATGACACCGACGCGGCCGGCGAGGCGATCGACGACATCACCGCCACCCAGCTGCCGGGCGACCTGACCGATGCGTTCGCCCTGGCTTCGGCACTCGCCCGACGCGATGCCGACTCGACGATCGTGGTCGTGACCGATGCCGCCGGTGACGAGCTGCCCGACGTCGGCGTCGGCGCACCGGTCCTGGTCGAGCGCGTCGGCTCGACCGATGGAAACCAGGCGATCGCCGCGCTCTCCGCCCTGCGTCGCGCCGGCGGCGCGCAGCTCGACCTGTTCGTGGCCGTCTCGAACCCATCGACCGTCGAGGCCACCCGCCGGCTGGAGGTGTACGCCGACGGCCAGCTGGTCGACGCTCGCGAGCTCACGATTCCTGCGGGTCAGCGATCCGAGGCGCTGATCAGCACCGTGCCCGGCGGCGCGGGGCTGGTGGAGGCGCGTCTCGCGGGATCCGACGCGCTCGTCACCGACGACCGCGCCTTCGCGATGGTGCCCGCCGACGAGACGACTCGCGCCCTGCTGGTCGGCGGCGGCAACGCCTATCTCGAGAACGCCCTGGCGCTGCTCCCCCGCCTGGAGCTGTACGCGGTCGATGAGGAGGGCTACGCCGACGCCCTGGCCGCTGCGGCCGAGGCCGGCACGCCATACGGGCTGCTCGTGTTCGACGGCGTCGTGCCGGCGGAAACGCCACAGGTGCCCGCGCTCTACCTCGACCCGGATGCCGACGGCGCCTACGGCGCCATCGGTGAGCAGCTCCAGAATCCGATCATCGACCGCACCGATCCGGATGAGCCGCTCCTTCGATTCGTGGACCTCTCGACCGTGCACATCGGGCGCGCCCGCGAGGTGGAGCTCGCCGACGGCATGCACGCCGTGGTGGAAACGAGCGGGGGGAACCCACTCGTGGCCTTCGGCGAAGTCGAGGGCCGGCGCATCGGCCTCATCGGCTTCGACCTGGGCGAGTCGGACCTTCCGCTCCAGGTCGCCTTCCCGCTGCTCATGAGCAACCTGACCGAGGTCCTGCTGCCCGCGGTCGAGGGCATCCTGCCCTCCTCGATGCGGCTCGGCGAGTCGGTGAGCGTCGCGGTCGACCCGCGCATCGAGCGCGTGCTGGTCACGAACACCGGCACGCCGGACCTGCCGGGTGCGACGGACAGCGGGCTCGAGGTCTCGGTGGTCGGGGGACGCGTGACCATTCCGGGCGCCGATCTGGTCGGCCTGCGCGAGGTACGAGCGATCAGCGACATCCCGGAGCTGGGCGGATCGACGCTTGGACGGACGGCCATCAACCTGTTCAGCGCAGACGAGTCGGACGTGGCGCCCGGCGATCCGCAGCGGATCATGGAGATGGGGCGCGTGACGTCCACCGACGGGCCGGCATCGCAGCCATCACGCGCGGAGTGGTGGTGGCCGCTGGCGATGGCCGCGTTGGCGCTGCTCGCGGTCGAGTGGCTCCTCTTCCATCGGCCGACGCGACGCAGCCTGGCCCGTGCCTTCCGGCGTCGGGGGCCGCTTCCGCTGGGCGGTCGGGCCCGATGAACCTGCCGGTCGCCTTCTCCGACCCGGCCTGGCTGTGGCTGGCCGTACCCGCGGTGGCGATCGTGGTCGTCGGCTGGATGGCGGCATCGCGGACCCTGCCGATCGGGCGACGCGTCGCGTCGCTCGTCATCCGGCTCGTCCTGGTCAGCTGCCTCGTCCTCGTGCTGGCCGGCGCGCGGCTGGCGCTGCCTTCGGATCGGCTCAGCGTGGTCTTCCTCCTGGACGCGTCGGCGTCCATGCTGGACGCCACGAGGGAGGACCTCGTGGACTGGGCGCGCGACAGCGTCCGCGAGATGCCGGAGGGGGACACGGCAGGCATGGTCGTGTTCGGCGGCAATGCGCTCGTCGACCGGCTGCCGTCCGAGCTCGACCAGCTCGCGGACCCGGCGTCGGAACCCGTCGTCGGCGCGACCGACGTGGCGGCCGCGGTGCGCCTGGCCGCGGCCATCTTCCCGGCTGGATCGCAGCAGCGGATCGTGCTCCTCTCCGACGGCAACGACACCTCGAGCAGGGCCGAGGATGCCATCGCGGCGGCATCGGCCCGTGGCATCCGGCTCGATGTGGTGACGCCGGCCGACGAGTCGGCGGCCGAGGTGCTGGTCGACGCGGTCGATGCGCCGCCGGGAGCAAGGGTCGGCGAGACGATCGACCTCGCGGTCCGCCTCCGCTCGACGATCAGCACCGCCGCCACCCTGCGGCTCCTGGCCGACGGCGCCACCGTCGGCACACGCAAGCTGGAGCTCGAGCCGGGGGTGACGACCATCCCGTTCGCCGTCACGGCCGATGAGCCGGGCTTCCACGTCTTCCGCGCCGTGATCGAGGCCGCCGACGATCGATTCAGCGAGAACAACGCCGCCGATGCGTACGTCCTCGTCACCGGCGAGCCCCAGGTGCTCGTGGCGACCGACGATGCTGCACGCGCCGCCGACCTCGTCGCGTCGCTTGGCGAAGGCAGCCTGGAGGTCACGGTGGTGGCCTCCAACGGCGTTCCGGCGTCGCTCACCTCGCTCGCCGGCTACGACGCGGTCGTCCTCGACAACGTCGAGGCCGCGGACCTCGGCGAGACGACGATGGCCTCCCTCCAGGTCTACGTCCGCGACCTCGGCAAGGGGTTGGTCATGGTCGGCGGGCGAGACAGCTACGGAGCCGGCGGCTACCTCGACACGCCGCTGGAGGAGACGCTGCCGGTCTACATGACGGTGCGGGACCGCGAGCGATCGCCTGACGTGGCGATGGTGGCCGTGGTCGACAAGTCGGGCAGCATGGCCGACTGCCACTGTACCGGCGATTCGCGCGACAATGCCAATCCGTCGGGAACCCGCGGCTTCGAGAAGGTCGACATCGCGCGCGAGGCCATCCTGCGCGCAGCCGAGGCGATGGCACCGACCGACCAGCTCGGCGTGGTGACGTTCGACCAGAATGCGCATTGGGCGGTGCGCACAGCCCCGATCGACTTCGGCGCGCTCGGCGACGGCCTCGGCTTCCCGGCCGACGGCAACACGAACATCTATGCCGGCCTGAAGGCCGCCTACGACGACCTCATCGACAACCCCGCGACGCTGCGCCACATCATCCTCATCACCGACGGTTGGTCGACGCACGGCGCGTACGACGATCTCCTGGAGGACATGCAGGCCGCCGGCATCACCCTGTCGACCATCGGCACCGGGGGAGGATCGGCGGGCCTGCTCGAACGGCTGGCAGAGGAGGCCGGCGGCCGCTACTACGACGCCGCCGATGCGACCACCATTCCCGACATCTTCCTGCGCGAGACGATCCGCACGGCCGGGGAGCAGATCGTGGAGGAGACCTTCCAGCCGATCCCGTCGGCGTCATCGGAGATCCTCGATGGCCTCGACGCGGGTCGCCTGCCCCAGCTGCTGGGCTACAACGCCACGACCGCCAAGGGTTCCGCCACCGTCGCGCTCCTCACCGGGCGCGAGGATCCGCTGCTGGCGCAGTGGCAGTACGGGCTCGGGCGCGCGGTGGCGTGGACGTCGGACGCGCGCCAGGCCTGGGCGACGCCGTGGATCGGGACGCCGGAGTTCGGGACGCTGACCGCGCAGCTGGTGGCGTGGACGCTGCCGCCACAGGACGCCGAGGGCATCGACGTGCGATTCAGCCCCGGCGACGATGGCGAGCTCAACGTGGAGGTCACCTCGTTCGACGACGAGGCCGGTCCGCGCAACTTCTATCGGACCGTGCTGCGCCTCGTGTCGCCGGACCTGGAGCCGGCGCAGACCATGCTGGAGCAGGTGGGCCCCGGCCGGTACGCGGGCACGGTCAGGGCCGATGCCCAGGGCGCGTACCTGGTCCGGGTGGCGCAGACCTTCGAGGACGAGACCGGGACCGATGCAGCCAGCCGCACGCTCGGCATCGTTTCGCCGGCCGCCGAGGAGTACCGGCGCCTCGGCATCGACACCGATGCGCTCGCCTCCTACGCGCTGGCCGGCGGCGGACGAGAGCTGCCGCTGGCCGGTGAAGGCGCGCCGAGCGCAGCCTGGACGCACGACATTCGGGCCGATGCGTTCCCGACGCCCATCTGGCCGTGGCTGCTGCTGCTGGCGATCCTGCTCGTGCCGCTCGACGTGGGCGTGCGCCGCGTGGCGCTCAGCCGTGCCGATTTCCGTCGGGCGCGGGCATGGGCCGCTCGGCGCATCGGCATGGGCAGTGCCGAGCCGGCGGCGGTCCCCGGCCTTGCCGAGCTGCGGGCCGCGAAGCAACGCAGCGTTCGTCGGGCGGACCGCGTCGTCCCCCCGCCGACATCCACCCCTGTCCCGGCGGCCACGGACGCGCCCAGTGCACGCCCGAAGGCGGCCGGGGCGCCGCAGGCGTCACCGAGCACCCCGCCACCCGAGCCACTTGCTGAACCGGCCGGTGAAACGCTCGCCGAGCGACTCGCGCGGCGGCGGCGGGGCGGCTGATCAGTCCGGCTCCAGCTCCTCGAGCGCGGCATCGTCGTCGGCGCGTCGTGGCAGGGCGGTCGTGCGCGGCACCCGGAGGAAGAGGACGACAGCCACCGCGGCCACCAGCGTGGCCGAGATCGGCACCCATGGGAGGCCGCGGTAGTCGAAGATGCCGATGCCGCTCACCGACCGACGATCCGCATTCCCGAACGGATCGTCGACCAGCACCTCGACCTCGGTCGGCCACGGCGGCAGCTGCACGGTCGCGACGAACGCTCCGTCGGAGCCGACGTCGACCTCCCGACCGTCCACGCGGACGGTCGCGTAGCGAGCAGTCTGGCCTCGAACCTCCACCGCGCTCGAGCCGAACGGCGTCTCGACCGTCACCTCGAGTGGAGGCGATCGGGTCAGCACCCGGATGTCCCACCGGGCGAGGTGCGCGTGGCCCGCCGGCGTGAGCACCTGGAGGGTTGCCTGGTAGCGCGGGTTCTCGGTGGCCACCGTCGGGGGGACGAAGGGGATGTCGACCGTGCCGCTCCCGGGCACCACGATCGGCGCCCGGATGACCGACGGGTCGAGATCGGCGACCACCACGCGGGATCCAGGCGGCGCGGTCACCTCGGCGGTGAAACCACCGGGGCCGACGGCAATCCCGTTGCGCGCATCCCATGGGACGGCCCCGCGCAGCGGCGGTTCGAGGTCGCCGTCATCCAGCTCCGGCTGCCGCGTCAGCTCGAACGGGGCGACGCTCGTCCATGCGCCGTCCTGGATCGTCGGGACGACGAGCGAACCACCGCCCGCGCCCTGCGCCGTCCCACCGACCGATCCGTGGTGGAGCACGATCAGGTCGCGGCCGGCACCCACGAGGCCGACCGGCGCGGCCCCGGCCAGCGTCGCGACCACCGACGTGCCGGAACGGTCGGCGTCAACGAGCGACGGGATGAGGCGCCCGGCGTGGATGATCGCAGGCTCGCCATCGATGCCGCCTCCGGGCAGGCGGCCGCTGAACGGCGCCAGCGGCAGATCCGCGAATGCGGCCGCGGCGGGGCTGCGGGTGATCGTGACGCCCTGCGGCGGCAGGAGGTTGGGCAGGCCGAGCAGGTGAAGGGCGCCGGACGTCGCTTGATGGACGACGAGTCTCGGCTGATCGTCAACCGTCGTGGTGCCCACGATTCGTCCGTCGGTGATGAACGCCTCGGCGAACGGTGCGGAGACCGGCTCCCCGGCGGGCCACGCGGCCACCATGAGCCCCACGACCGGACCGACCACCGCCACGCCGCGGGTATCGTCGAGCGGGACCGCGATCGCCTGGTCGGCCGTGATGCCTGCCGCGTCGACCTCGAGCCGGTCGCCCTCGGCCAGGCGGACGCGGAACATGCCCGGCGGGCCGAGGGTCGAGATGATCGCTGCCTCCTCACCCGGGAGGCCGTCACTGTCGCCGAGGAGGAAGGGGGTGTCGCCCGATCCGATCGGCAGGCGGGTCTCGGTTGGATCGTCGAACTCACTCCCCGACCAGCGGTGCACGCGTGCATCGACTGGATAGCTGATGTCGCCGGCCGGGGGCAGGGACTCGGTGCTGAGCAGCTCATCGGTCCCGTCGCCGTCGAGATCGATGACGATGACCGCGGTGGCGAAGTCGCTGGGTCCACTCACGGGGCGCCGAACCGCCGACCCGTCCTCGATGCCGACGTCATGGAGGACGAGGCAGCATGGCGGGCCGACATCGATCTCCTCGAAGTGCGGCTGGCTGGCCACCGTGACGCGCTCGGTCCCGTCAACGAGGCGAACCAGCAGCCGAACCGGCGTCGACTGGTAGACGCGGTCGATCCGTGGACCGACGCGCGACGGCGGCACGACCTCCACCGGTGCCCCGCGGAGATCCCAGGCTCCCGCGCTCCGCCCCCAGACCTCGGCGAGGACCGCGTCGCCATCGCCGCGCACCAGGCGAACCACCTCCCGCGCCCCGTCTGCATCGAGGTCGGCGACCACCGTCTGCAGGATCGCCGCATCGGGCAGGACGATGGCGCCGGGCTCATCGGGTGCCGCGGCGATCGCGGCCGGCGGGTCCGTCACCGCGTCCGGCACCGGCATCGGCGCCGCCAGGAGAAGGGCAAGGAGGGTGGCGCGCAGGGGCATCGGTCGCATGAGCATACGCTCGCTCGTATCATCCCGGAGATGGCCGACCCCAACGTGCTCTGGACGCCGGCGCCCGATGCGCGCGTGCGAACGCGCATCGGCGCATACCTGTCCTGGCTGGAGCGCGAGCGCGGCATGGCATTCACCGACTACGACGACCTGCTCCGTTGGTCGACCGATGACATCGGTGGCTTCTGGACATCGGTCTGGGACCATTTCGACGTCCGCTCGTCGACCGATCGGGGGCCGGCGCTTGCCGATGCGCGCATGCCGGGGGCTCGTTGGTTCCCCGACGCACGCCTCAACTGGGCTGAGCACTGCCTGCGGCTGGCGCAACGCGGCGGCGACGACCAGGTCATCGTGGCGCGCTCGCAGAGCCGCGAGCGGCTCACCTTGACCGCCGACGAGCTGCGCGACGCCGTCGCCCGCGCCCGGGCCGGCCTCGTCCGCCTCGGCGTGGGCCGTGGCGACCGGGTGGCGGCCTACCTGCCGAACGTGCCGGAGGCGGCCATCGGGTTGCTGGCCACCGCCTCGCTGGGGGCGATCTGGTCGAGCTGCGCACCCGAGTTCGGCACCCGCAGCGTGGTCGATCGGTTCAGCCAGATCGAGCCGAAGGTGCTGCTCACCATCGCGAGCTACCGGTACGGAGAGCGCGAGATCGACCGGACCGATGAGGTGGACGCCATCCGTGCCGCCCTGCCGAGCCTCGCGGCGACGGTTGTGCTGCCCTACCTGCGAGCCGATGCCGGCGCCGTCCCGGATGCCATCACCTGGGCCGAGCTGGTCGCCGCGCCGGCCGAGCTCTCGTTCGAGCGCGTGCCCTTCGACCATCCGCTGTTCGTGCTCTATTCGTCAGGAACGACCGGGCTCCCGAAGCCCATCGTCCACGGCCACGGTGGCATCCTGCTCGAGCACCTCAAGATCCACGCGCTGCACCACGATCTCGGCCCGGCCGATCGGTTCTTCTGGTTCAGCACCACCGGCTGGATGATGTGGCCGTACCTCGTCTCCGGCCTGCTGGTCGACGCAACCATCGTGCCGTACGACGGGTCACCGGCACATCCGGACCTGATGTCGCTCTGGCGGATGGCGGAAGAAGAGGGCATCACCTACTTCGGCGCCAGCGCCCCCTACCTGATGTCATGCCGCAAGGAGGGCCTCGCGCCCGGGACCGATGCGGACCTGTCACGGCTCCGCGGTTTGGGCTCGACCGGCGCCCCGCTGCCGGCCGAGGGCTTCCGGTACGTGTACGAGGCGATCAGCCCATCGGTCCACCTACAGTCCGTATCGGGCGGGACCGATGTGTGCACCGCCTTCGTCGGCGCCTCGCCGCTCGTACCGGTCTGGGAGGGCGAGATCAGCTGCCGACACCTGGGCTGCGCGGTCGAGGCCTTTTCGCCGAACGGTGAGCCGGTCGTGGGCGAGCAGGGCGAGCTGGTCATCACCGCACCGTTGCCGTCCATGCCGGTCACCTTCTGGAGCGATGAGTCCGGCGAGCGATACCGCTCCGCGTACTTCGACGAGTTCCCCGGCATCTGGCGGCATGGCGATTGGATCACCTTCACCGAGCGCGGCTCGTGCGTCATCAGCGGCCGATCCGATGCGACCCTGAACCGAGGCGCGGTCCGAATCGGGACGGCCGAGTTCTACGCCGTGGTAGAGAGCCTGCCCGAGGTCGCGGATTCGGTCGTCGTCCACCTCGAGACGACCGACGAGCTGCTGCTCTTCGTGGCGCTCCGCCATGGAGCCGAGCTGGACGAGCCACTGGTTGGCCGCATCCGGCGTGAGCTGCGCGTCACCCTTTCGCCACGCCACGTGCCCGATCGCATCATGGCCGTGCCGGCGGTGCCGCGGACGCTGTCGGGCAAGAAGCTCGAGGTCCCGGTCAAGCGCATCCTGACCGGCACGCCACCCGACGTGGCCGCCAGCCGCGGGTCGCTCGCCAACCCGCACGCACTTGATGCGTTCGCCGCCCTCGCCGAAGAGCGGCGCGCCGCCGGCTGAGAGCTGCTACAGGTCCAGTCGCTTGGTGCACAGCGAGGCGGGGTCTTCCAGCCGGTCGCGCAGGTCGTGCAGGAACCGCGCTGCCAGCTCCCCGTCAGTGAGCCGATGGTCGGCCGACAGCGTCAGCCGCATGATGGAGCGGATGCCCATCCCGTCGCCGATGACCACCGGCGTCCGGATCGCGCTGCTCACCGCCAGGATGGCCGATTCGCCGGGGTTGATGATGGCGCTGAAGTGCTCGACCCCGAACATCCCGAGGTTCGAGATCGAGAAGGTGCTCCCGGTCATGTCATCCGGCGCGAGCTTGCCGTCGCGGGCGGCGGCGGCCATGCCAGACGCCCGCTCGTGGACCTCGTCGATGGTCAGGTGAGCGGCATCGCGCACCACGATCACCACCAGACCATAGGGGACGGCCACCGCCAGGCCCAGGTGCACGCGGCGGCGCAGCCAGAGCTGCTCGCCATCGGTCCGAGAGTTGACGATCGGCATCTCCACCAGGCTCTGCGCCGAGGCCACCATCACGAAGTCCGTGAGCGTGAGCGGCGACCCCTGCGCCTTCAGGCGGCTGCGCAGGTCCACCAGGCGGGTGGCGTCGACCGCCACCGTCACCTGGAATTGCGGGATCGCGGTGGCGCTCTGCGTCATCCGCTCGGCGATGACGCGGCGCATCCGGCTCAGGGGTCGGGGCGCGTCCTCGCCATCGGCCACCTGCGCGGCAACCGGCGTCGGCGTCGACGCTGCCGGGGCAAATTCCGCCCGGGAGGCGGCCGTGCTCGACGACTGGACGGCGGCCTCGACGTCGCGCTCCACGATCCGGCCGTTTGGACCACTGCCGGCGAGACCGCGCGGGTCCAGCCCAGCCTCGGCCGCAAGGCGGTTGGCGCGCGGGCTGATCCGGAGTCGCGATGTGGCGGCTGCCAGCGGTGTGGGAGGCGCCACGGGCGAGGGCGCCTGGCCGGCCGGATCCGGCATCGGCTCGGGCGCCAGCGCTGCCGCCGATGCCGAGCTGACGGAGGGCGGGTCCTCGGGAATCGCCTCGCCGGGTTGCCCGACGTAGGCCACCACCGTGTTGACCGGCACCGTCTGGCCTTCTTCCACCAGCCGTCGCAACAGGACGCCGGCGTCGAAAGCCTCGATCTCCATGACGGCCTTATCGGTCTCGATCTCGAAGAGCACATCGCCCCTGGTGATGTGGTCACCCTCCGCCTTCTGCCAGGTCAGGAGCGTGCACTCCTCCGTCATCTGCCCTGGCCTGGGCATGAGGATCGGACGGACCATCGCTCCTGCTCCTGCGGCTCAGACGATCGCCATGACGGCGCGCACGATGTCTTCCGCGTGCGGCAGGAATGCCTTCTCCAGCCCCTCGGCCTGCGGCGAGATCCCATTGGCCGCGCCGACGCGGCCGATCGGCCCGTCCAGTTCGTCAAACGCGTCGGACTGGACGCGCGCCACGATCTCGTTCACGAAGCTGCCGACCAAGACCGCCTGACTCGCCACGACGCAGCGACCGGTCCTTCGCACCGATGCCAGCACCGTCTCGATGTCGAGCGGCACCAGGCTGCGCAGGTCGATCACCTCGACCGCCAGTCCGTGCTCAGCCTGCAGCGATTCGGCGGCGACCAGCGCGTCGAGCACGGCCGGACCCCAGGCCACGACGGTGGCGTCGCTCCCGTGGCGTGCCACGCGCGCGCGACCGATCTCCACCAGCTCGCCCTCGCCCTCCGGCAGCGTGCCCCTGGTCGGGTAGAGGCTTTGGCTCTCCACGAACAGCACGGGGTTGCTGCTGCGGATCGCCGACTTGAGGAGGCCCTTGGCGTCTGCCGGAGTGGCGGGGTAGACGACCTGCAGCCCGGGAATGTGGGTAAAGACGCTCTCCAACGACTGGGAGTGCTGACCGCCATAGCCCTTGCCTGCACCGACCGAGGCGCGGATCACGAGCGGTACCTCCACCTGGGCGCCGCTCATGTAGTGCCACTTGCCGGCCTGGTTGGCGATCTGGTCGGATGCCATCAGAGCGAAGTCCATGTACATCAGCTCAACGACGGGGCGCGCGCCGACGATCGCGGCCCCGACGGCGGTGCCGCAGATACAGGCCTCGGAGATCGGCGTGTTGAAGACACGGTCGCGCCCGAACGCCTCCAGCAGGCCCTTGGTCAGCTTGAAAGCGCCGCCGTAGTCGGCGATGTCCTCGCCGTAGACGATCACGCGCCGATCGCGCTGCATCTCCTCGACCAGGGCCTCACGGATTGCGTCCCGGTAGGTGATTGCGCTGAATTCGTCGCGCGCCGCCACCGGCGGAGCGGCGTGGGTCCGAACCTCCCGAGCCTCGTCCGGGACATCGGCGGCGACCGTGTCAGTGTAGAGGTAGCGCAGCAGGTCGGCGGGGTCCGGATCCGTCGCGGCGGCCGCCCGCTGTGCGGCCTGCTCGTTACGCTCCCTGGCGGCGGCTTCCATATCGGCAACCGCCGCCTCGTCGGCCACACCCGACTCCACGATCTGCTGCTTTAGCCGCTCGATCGGATCAGTGGCGCGCCAGGCCGCCTCTTCCTCGCGGGTGCGGTACTCGTTGCGCGGATCGGAGAGCGAGTGGCCGTAGTAGCGATAGGTGCTCGCCTCCAGCAGCACCGGCCCCTGGCCGGAGCGGCAGCGCCCTGCGGCCCGCCGCACGGCATCGCGCACCGCCAGGACGTCCATGCCGTTCACCAGCTCGGCGTGCATGTTGTTTTCGGCGAAGCCGGCGCCGCGCCGGGCGAGGTGGCGGACACCCATCACTTCCTCGTCGGTCCGGTGGGTCATGCCGTAGTGGTTGTTCTGGATCAGGTAGATGATCGGCAGCCCGTAGGGATGGTCCCCGGCCAGATGGTTGGTCCACTGGTGCTGGCTCGCCCAGTTGAGTGATTCGAGCACAACCCCGTTGGCGAAGGCGCCGTCGCCCGCCATGCAGCAAACGACCCGGTTCGAGCGTTCGTATCGGAACGCCATGGCCGCTCCGGTGGCGATCGGCACACTGCCGCCCACGATGGCGTTGGCGCCCAGGTGCCCGGTGGCAAACTCCCCGATGTGCATTCCCCCACCGCGTCCACGGCTGTACCCCTCTTCCTTGCCAAAAAGCTCGGCGATGATGCGGTAGACGTGCTCCTCCAGCGCCGTTGGAAGAAGCGCATCGTGGTCCGCGGCCGCCGGCTCAGTGGTCAGGCGGGCGCGCAGCTGATCCGGCTCCATGCGCCGGATCGCGGCGAACCCCTTGGCCACCGCGTCGCCGTGACCTCGATGAGAACTGGTAATGACGTCGTCAGAGCGCAGACCGGATGCGGCCCCCACAGCGGTCCCTTCCTGGCCGATCGACACGTGCGTCGGCCCGCGGTAGTCGTAGCCGGGCAGGGCGTCGTACCCGCCGGACCGCAGGCGGACGATCATTTCCTCCAGCTCGCGGATGGCCAGCAGGTCATCCAGCAGGTCGAGCGCCTCCGACTCGGTGAGCCGTCCCGCCTCGAGCTCGGTCGCGACGGTGCCGTCGTAGGTGAACCCAGCGACGGTTCCCGCCGACTCCTCGAACGGCGCGAAGTCGGGCCTCGTGTCGCTGTGGTAGGTCGGCTCGTGGGTGGGGGCCACCATCGCTCAGTCTCCGGCCGGATGGAGGGTGGCATCGAGCCGCCGTGGATTCCGCCCGGTAAATCGGATCATCGATAATCGAGCATAAGGCCGCGAGGGTCAGGGGTCAAAGCGCGGTCGGGAGCCGCATCGGTCGGGATCACGACTCGGTGCGCAGCATCGAACTGGCCATCGCCAAGCGCCACCAGCGTGAGCATGCGGCGGGCGCGGGGCGGCATGCGCGGGTTGCCGCAGGCGTTCGAGTCCAGGTTGAGCAACCGGCCGCCCTGCAGCACTCGCACGCCGTCCGGTCCGGGCGTGTGCCCGAAGACGACCCGCTCGACGCCCGCGCGGCGGAAGGCGTCGAAGGCGCCTGTCTCCCATGGCGTGTCGAAGAAGTCCGCCCTGATCCACAGGTGGGCGTCGGTGATGGTGCCGAGGTCGGCCGGTCCGTGGTCGGGCGGGAGGCCGCCGTGCACGAAGATGATGTCGCGCCAGCGGGCCGCCTGGGAGAGCGACTCGAGCCACTCGAAGGTGCCAGGCGCCGCCGCCTCGATGCCGTCGAGGGCGGCCTGGTCCCGCATCGGGCCCTCCGGCACGCACCCGAACGACTGGAGCGTGGCGTGGCCGCCGTAGGCGAGCCAGACCTTCAGCCACTCCAGCCGGCCAGCACGCAGATGGACGAGCATTTCCTCATGATTGCCGCGCAGCAGGACGACGCGGCTGCCCGCAGCCTCCGCCTCCAGCTGCAGCCGACGCAGGAGGGCCACTGTGCCGCGGCTGTCTGCGCCCCGATCCAGGTAGTCGCCGCAGCCAACCAGCGCGGTGAGCGGAGGTGCGTTCCACCTCAGGCGTTCATCGACAAGTCCTGCTTCTCGCAGCGCGGCGGCCAGGCCGCTGGTGACGCCGTGCGGATCGGAGAAGGCCCAAACCGTCCAGCCGTCGGGCAGGTCCACCATCCGCTCGCCGGTCGTCGGCGACGGTAGGCGCGCCCATCCCGGCTCCGGCTTCGTCATCCGGCGCCGCCCAGGCGCAGGCCCGGCGCTACACTGGCCGCGTTCCGCCCCGCACCGACCCCACGGCAGCGATAGGAGGCCAGATGGCCGAGGGAGGCACCCTCGCGCGCAGCGTCCTCGCCGATGAGGTGAAGGACCGCCTCCTGCAGGACATCCTGTCCGGCCGATATCCCCCTCACTCCCGCATCGTGGAGACCGCGGTCGCCCGCGAGCTTGGCATCAGCCAGGCCCCGGTGCGAGAGGCCCTGCGTGGGTTGGAGGCCACCGGCGTGGTGGAGATCCTGCCGTTCCGCGGGGCACGCGTGCGCCGGCCGACCACGGAGGAGCTGCTGGAAGCGATCACCATCCGCGCCGAGCTCGAAGCCATCGGGGCCCGGCTCGCCGTCCCTCGGCTCACCGACGCGCAGCTCGATGAGCTGCTGGCCCAGGGCCAGGAGCTGCGCCGCGCGGCCCAGACCGGCGACCCGCACGCGCTCGCGATCGCCGACGCGAAATTCCACGGGCTCATCATCCAGCACTCAGGCAATGCCACCCTTGTCCGGCTGTGGCGGTCGTTGGAGCCGTTCTCGCGGACCTACATCACGGCTGCCATCCCTGGCGTCGACGTGCACTGGACTGCCGCTCTGCATTGGCCCATTCTGGAGGCGCTCCGCAACCGCGACCCCGGCGGCGTGGTTCACGCGCTGCGCCAGCACTTCGACCGCGCCGGTTCCAAGATCGATGCCGGCTGGTCCGACGAGGAGCCCGACTCCGGTGCCGAAGCTGAGCAGCAAACTCCCATCGAGTCCTGACAGCACTGCCGCGGGGTGGCGATCACGACTCCCACCTGATCTCGCGAACCCGTTCCGCGACGCGGCCCGCGGAGAGCCCATACAGGTCGAGCAGCACGTCGTTCGGCGCCGACTCGGTGTAGATGTCCTCGAAGCCGATGCGGCGCATCGGCATGGGTCGATGCTCCACCAGCGTCTCGGCCACGGCCCCGCCCAGGCCGCCCACGATGGTGTGCTCTTCCACGGTCACCACCCGGCCAGTTCGCTCCGCGCAGACCACGATGCCTTCCACGTCAAGCGGCTTGAGCGTCGCCAGGTGCACGACGTGGGCTGAGATGCCTTGCTCGGCCAGCAGCTCGGCAGCGTCCACCGCCCGGGCGGTCTGGGCGCCGGTGGAGATGAGGGTGACGTCGCTCCCCTCGCGCACCACGGTGGCCCGGTTAAAGTCGAAGCGGTGATCCTCGGCGAACAGGCGCTGCGTGGCATCGCGCACGATGCGGACGTAGACCGGGCCGTCGTATTCCGCGGCCCAGCGCAGGACTCGATCGGTCTCGACGTCGTCGGCCGGCGAGATGGTGATCATGCCGGGCATGGCCCGCATGATCGAGATGTCGTCCACGATGTGGTGAGTCTTGCCGGCCATCCCGGTGAAGAGGCCTGCGTAGCCGGCGGTCAGCTTCACGTTGGCGCCCGTCTGGGCGAGGTGGACCCGCACCTGGTCGTGCGGCCGCACCACCGCGAAGCTGACGAAGGTGCTGATGAACGGCATCAGGCCCATGGTTGCCATGCCGGCGGCGACGCCGATCATGTTCTGCTCCGCGATGCCCATCTGCAGGAACCGGTCGGGGTGGGCGTGCTCGAAGATGTCGGCCTTGGTCGAGCTGCCCAGGTCACCGTCGAGCATCACGATCCGTGGGTCGTCGTTCGCCAGCCGCGAGACCGTCTCCCCGAAGACCTCGCGCATGGGGAGCCCTAGCGGCAGGGTCATTCTTCCTCTCCCAGCTCGCGCATGGCAGCGGCGAACTCGTCAGGTTGGATCGGTTTGGAATGCCAGCGGTAGTCGCCCTCCATGAAGGAGACGCCACGGCCCTTGATGGTGTTGGCGATCACGACCTTCGGGCGGCCGCGGCCCTGCGCCACCGCCTCCAGTGTGCCGACCAGCGCCGACATGTCGTGCCCATCGGTTTCGAGCACGCGCCAGCCGAAGGCGCTCCACTTGGCCGCCATCTCGCCGGGCTCGTCGGGCGGCAACCTGACCTCTGCCGTGTCCCCCGGCCAGCCGTACTGCTGAAGCTTATTGTGGTCAACGATGGCCACAAGGTTGTCCACGCCATAGCGGGCCGCCACCATTGCCGCCTCCCAGACCTGTCCCTCCTGGCATTCGCCGTCACCCAGGAGCACGTACACCCGCGGATCGATGTCGGTGAAGCGCGAGGCGAGCGCCATGCCCAGGCCGGCGGACAGGCCCATTCCGAGCGAGCCGGTCGACATATCGATGCCCGGCAGCAGCTTCATATCAGGGTGACCCTGGAGTCGCGAGCCCCGCGAGTCGAAGGTGCGCAGCTCGTTGACCGGAAAATAGCCGCGCAGCGCCATGGCGGCGTACTGGACCAGCGATGAGTGGCCCTTCGACAGAATGAAGCGGTCGCGTGCCGGCCAGTGCGGCTCGTCGGGTCGGATGCGCATGACCCGGAAGTAGAGTGCGGCCATGATGTCCGCTGCCGACAGCGGCCCCCCCACATGGCCCACCTGGGCGTGGTTGACGGTGCGAATGATCTCGACGCGGATGCGCCGCGCCAGCTCCTCCAGATGCTCGATGTCCGCACGCTCGACGCCGCCGGCGACCGCCGTCATTCGCCTCTCCCGCGCTCGTAGGAGCCAGGCACTACCGGAGGCGAGAAGAAGCAGACCAGCTCCAGCGGCTCGGGTCCGTCCGACTCTGTGGCATGGAAGGTACCGGCCGGGATCAGGACCGATACGCCGGGCTCCAGGTCGGCAGTTGCCTCCGGCGTCACCAGCCGCCCGCGACCCGTGGTGACGAATATCGTCTCCTCCTCGGCGAGGTGCACGTGGCCCTCCGGCTTCGAGCCGGGTGGGAAGATCGCGACGCCGGCAGACACGTTTCTGGCCGGGCTGTTGCTCGGCGAGATGTACGTGTACCAGTCCCGGCCCGGCAGGGGGAGGTGCAGGGCCTCCCCGCGTGCCACGCGCTTGATCATGCGACCACCTCCTCCTCAGGCGCCATGTCAGGTCGGATGGTTGTCCGGGTTCGGCAGAACAAGGTCGCGCACCGCGCCCATGAGGTCGTGGTAGGACGTGATGAATGAGCGCAGCGTGCGTGCTGAAGCACCGAAGTATTCGAACTCGTCGGGTGTCATCCCATCGGGCTCGTAGGCACGACGGAAGTCGGGGACGCGCTCCAGCAGCTCATCGACGATGCGGGGGTCCACCGGCACGTGCATCCGTGCGTTGGGCACGATCCCGCTGGCGTTGAATCGCACCTGCCATGCGTGCGGCATGGTCATGGCCACGTCCCCGCCCACCAGCTCGGTCCAGTGCAGCCGGTGGCGGTAGGCGGCAGCCAGCAACCGCGGCCGGTACGCCCGCTCGCTGAAGATGGCATAGGCGCGCTTGAAGACCGCGATGCCCGCCCAGTTGGCGGCGTCGGGGTCCAGCGCAATGTTGTCGCGGTCGATGAGCACCTTCACCCAGTCGTCCAGGCGGCCGATCATCAGCGTGCAGGTCGGCGTCATGCTCGCGGTGTCCAGGCCTTCGCGCTCGCGGCGCTTCAGGGCACGCCCCACCGAGTCGGCCACGGTCAGCGCCTGCGGCAGGGTGAAGTTGACGGTGGCGTTGATGTTCACGCCGCGATAGGTGGCCTCCTCGATGGCCACGATCCCCGCCGCGGTGGCAGGGAATTTGACGAGGATGTTCGGCGCAAGCTCGTGGAAGCGCAGAGCCTGATCGACCATGCGCTGAGGGTCACGGTAGTCGGCCGGGTTGAGCTGGGCGGAGAGGCGGCCCTTGCGCCCGCCCTCTCGTTCGAAGACTGGCTGGAGCACGCGCGCACCGCGCGTCACCATCTCTTCGATGAGGGCCCAGGTGACCTCAACCTCGCTCCAGGTCGGGTGCGCGTCCGCCAGCTGGCGGACCCGCGGGACCCAGTGATCCGATTCCTTGCTCAGGACCTCGTGCACGATGGTCGGGTTGGAAGTGGCGCCCGTCGCGCCGTGCTCGATCGCATATGCGAGCTCGTCGACCGCGCATGAGTCGTTCCAGAAGTCCGTCGGAGTCTCACGCACCATCTGGAGCAGGGGGGATTGGCTGGTCGTCACAATCACGGCGCGTCCCTCCATCGGTCCTCGCTCGGAAATGGCCCACGCTGGAACCACCCGCCCCTATCATCGATTATCGATAGCCCAAACGCAACACGGGCTTTAAGGCACGAGCGTTGGCGCCTTGACGCCTTGACGCCCGCCACCTTGACCCATATCGTGGCAATCAATCGACAATCGATTATCGAGCGGGCGTGACGCGTCCGACCCATGCGTCGGGCGGCGCGCAGGAGAGGCCTTTGCCGATATCGACCTGAGAACAACGGACCGTCGTGCCCGGACCGCCTGAAAGTGCTCCCGCGGCCCAATTGCCGCCCCGTCGGCGAGGCCTTCGCGCCCGCATCCCGGCACCGCCGAACGCGGGCCCGGCGTCCCGGGGCAAGAGCCGTTCGTCCCGCGTCCCCACTGACCGCGCGCCCGAAGCCAGTTCAAGACTTGGAGGTGAACCTGGTGACAATCAAGGAAGAAGTACTCGGGCAGTTCCTGGGGGACGCTGGTTTTCCGGTGACCTGGGAATCCGAGACCGAGGGCGAGCTCTTCTGGGTCTACGACGACCTTCACTGCCCCCACCCGCTGAGCCCAATGTACTTCGACATCGGCGGCTGGTGGCTGACCTGCGACCACATGTTCCGGCGGTTCGGCACCCCCTTCGCCTGCGACTGGCTGGCGAAGAACGTCAACGGCTACCTGTACACAGCGGCCATCCCCGCCGACCCGGACTTCGCCATCGACTCGATGGAGTACCAGGCGCGCTACGGCGCTCGAACGCCACTGATGGAGAATTATCCGGACAAGATCGGCGCCTACCTGAACGCGGTGCTGCCGACCTACGGGCTGCAGTTCGCAGACTGGTGGCGCGATCGCCTCGTGCCGGAGATGCGGCGCAACTTCGAATACCTCGAAGGCAAGCTGGACCAGTCCGAGCAGATGACGCTGATGGAGCTGGCCTGCCTTTTCGAGGACGCAATCGACATCCATGACCGCCATTGGAAGATCCACTGGATGTTGAACTTCGCGCAGCTGTCGGCGACGTTGAACCTGCGCGCGGTCATGGAGAAGACCCACGGCACGATCGATGAGGCGCTCCTCGGCCGGCTGCAGAATTCCGCCAAGGACCGCAACTGGGACTCGATCGAGGCGCTCTGGCAGATGAAGGAGGAGGCCAAGGCCGACTCCGTGCTGCGTGGGGCCTTCAAACATGAGACGGCGGGCGACATCCTCAAGGCCCTCCAGGCGTCGGATCGAGGCCGTAGCTTCATACGTGATCGGGTAGAGACGTATCAGCAGGAGTTCGGCTGGCACGCGGTCTGGAGCCACGAGTTCGTGTTCCCGACGCTGCGCGAGCAGATCGAACCGGTCCTGGAGCTGATTCGCGGTTACATCGAGACCGATTACGACTATCCAAAGACGATCTCGGCGGTCGCCGACGACATCGATGCGGCGGCGCGCGAGATCCTGGAAGGCCTTGATGGCGAGGCGCTCGAAGAGATGCAGGCGGCGAACGACATCAACCTGCGCATGGCACCGCTCACCCCCGACCACCACTTCTACATCGACCAGGGAGCCAACGCGCATGTGCGCCTGGTGCTGATCGCCATCGGCAGGAAGCTCGTGGGAATGGCCGCGCTGGACCAGCCGGACGACGTGGTCTTCCTGCGCTACAACGAGCTGCGGGTGTTCATGGGCGACCAGTCGGCGATCGACGGCCGAGGTCTGGTGGCCCAGCGCCGCAAGGAGCGCGAAGAGTCGTACAGGATCCGTCCACGCGATTGGGTCGGCACGGTGACCCCCAGCCAGCTGGCGTTCCCGTACCTGAACCTGTGGGGCTTCCCGGACAAGTTCTACCGGAAGGAGTCCACGGTCGCCGGCCAGGTGAGCGGCATCGCCGGCTCGCCGGGCGTGGTCGAGGGCATCGCGCGAGTGGTCCTCACCGAGGACCAGTTCGACGAGGTCCGCGCCGGCGACATCCTGGTTTGCCAGATGACCAACCCGGCCTGGGTCGTCCTCTTCACCAAGATCGTCGGCCTGGTGACCGATGCGGGCGGCACCGTTTCGCACCCTGCCGTTCTCTCCCGCGAGTTCGGGATCCCGGCCGTGATCGGCACATCGGTGGCAACGCAGCAGATCGAATCCGGTGATCGCATTCGGGTCGACGGCACGCAGGGAGTCGTCGAGATCCTCGACACGAATCCCGAGAAGCCGAGTCGCGACGCCGAGTTCGTGGCCTGACCCGCGCGGCATGGCTGGCGAGGTCGCGCTCTCACGGATGGTCCTCAGCGACCAGGTCAAGGATCGCCTCCTGGAGGCCATCCTCGACGGCCGCTACCCGCCCGGTGCCCGGATCGTGGAGACCCGCGTCGCGCGCGAGCTCGGCACCAGCCAGGCACCGGTGCGGGAAGCGCTGCGCGATCTCGAGGCCATCGGCCTGGTGGAGACCGCCGCCTTTCGGGGCGCCCGGGTGCGCCACCCATCGGCCGACGAGCTGCAGGAGGCCTTCGTGGTGCGGACGCAGCTCGAGTCGCTGGCGGCGAGGCTGGCGGTGGCGCGGATGTCCGACGCGGACGTCGGGCAGCTGGCCGGCTACCTGGGCGAGATGCGGCGCGCCGCACGTGCCGGGGACGCGCGGGCGGAGGCTGTGGCCGACGCCCTCTTCCATGGCCGGATCGTCGAAGCCTCGGGTAACGCCATGCTCAGGCGGGTCTGGCAACAGCTGGAGCCGTTCTCACGCACGTACATCACGATGGTGGCGCCGGGCGTCGACCGGCACCGCGTCGCAGACCTGCATCAACCCATCCTGGACGCGCTTCGTGGACGGGATGCCCGGCGCGCCGCGGAGGCACTCGAGGACCACTACACTGCGGCCGGGGACATGCTAGCGAACCTCTGGGCGGGTGACGGGCCGCCGGCCGAGGAGTTCCAGCCGATTGAAGGGAACCCATGAACGCACTCGGTACCAATGCCTCTCCCACGCTGTCCCAGGAGCTGTCCGCGGCCGACGCGCGATTGCGCATCGACGTTCACGGCGGCGAGCCGCTCGACCACGTCCTGGAGGACATGAACTTTCTGAACTATCGCCTGGCCGAGGTGCGCATGGCCCCGAGCGTCACGCTGAATCGGCCGGACATCGTCTGGGAGCGGGACGGCGAGAAGTCGATCTCCTACGACGGTCACGCCGTGACATTCAGCGGGCCATGGCCTTCCGGGCCGCTGCAGAAGGTGGTGGTCGCGATGCTCGCCCTGCGCATGGAGGCGGCCGGCCTGCATCCATTCCACGCCTCGGCGGTGCGGTACCGCGGCCGAACCATCATGTTCCTGGGTGGAGAGTCGAACCATGGCAAGAGCATGGGCCAGATCGAGGCCTGCCGCCGCGGCGGGCTCCTGGTCTCGACCGAGACGACCGTGGTTGACGAGAGCGGGACGGCCGTGATGGGCTCGCGGGACGTCTTCATCAAGAAGCGCGCCGAGGGCACGGAGCGGGCCGACAAGGCCGCCCCGAACCGCGGCGTCGAGAAGTTCTTCGGCGAGATGCCCACCTGGCAGAGCCATGATGGGCCAAGCAATGTGGACGTGGTGGTCGTGCCGGCGATCGACGGCAACTTCGATCCACACCTGGTCGAGATGATCGCCTTCGAGCGCCAGTTCCAGACCTTCCACTCCCTGCAGAACTACTTCCTGCTCAACGAGCTGCTCGCCCCGGACTGGCCGATGCCGATGATCGACACGGAGCCGCTGCGCCGGGCTCGCGCCGGATTCGTGGCCCGATTCTCCGAGCGGCCGTTTTACTTCGTCCGCGCCGCAAACCCACAGGTGCTGATGGACGAGGTGGACAAGGTCCTTTGATCGCCGCCGCCCCGATGCGCTCGTTCGACTACCATCGTCCCATCACGGTCGCCGATGCAGTGGCCCTGCTGGATGTTCACGGTCCCGACGCCCAGCTTCTGGCCGGCGGGACGGACTTGGTCATCGGCCTGCGCGATCGGACCATCCAGCCCAGCGCGGTCATCGACCTCAAGCGGATTCCCGAGCTGGGGCCGGCGATCCTCGAGGAGTCCGGCGGGCTGCGGATCAGCGCCGGGACGACCATGACCCAGATCTCCGCGCACCCGGCGGTCCGGCGCCACTTCCTGGCGCTGGTGGAGGCCGCCGACGTCGTCGGCTCGGTGCAGATCCGCAACCGCGCCACGCTGGCCGGGAACATCTGCAACGCTTCCCCGGCGGCCGACACGGCGCCACCACTCCTCGTCTTCGACGCACGGGTCCTTGCGCACGGCCCCGCCGGAGAGCGCCGCATTCCGATAGCCGAGTTCTTCGTCCGATCGCGCCAGACCACCCTGCTGCGAGGCGAGCTGGTCACGTCGATCGAGCTCCCGGTGCCGGCCCAGCCGATCGGCGGGGCGTACCTGCGCCTCACTCGCCGCCACGGGACGGACCTCGCCTCGATAACACTGTGCTGCGGCGTGGAGCGCTCCGGTGTCGTGCGCCTCGCCTATGGGAGCGTGGGGCCCAAGCCGCTCCTCTTCACGGACGAGAGCGGCGTGCTGGCAGACCCGGTGGCATCGCAGGATGCGAAGCGGCAGGTCCTGGAGAGGATGTTGGCCGCGGCCGCCCCTTCGCCGCGATCCGTACGCGCCAGCCCCGAGTACCGGCTGGCGATGCTCAGGGTCCTCGCCCTGCGCGGTCTGCAGGCCGCCATGGATCGGCTGCGGGGAGGTGCCTGACGTGGTGCGGACCCTCGACCTCGAACTGACCGTCAACGGCAACCCACGGCGCCTGGAGGTGCAGGTCCACCACACCCTGCTGGACGTGCTGCGCGACCAGCTGCGCCTGACCGGCACCAAGGAGTGCTGCGTCGTGGGCGAATGCGGTGCCTGCACCGTCATCGTCGACGGGTTACCTGTGAACTCATGCCTGGTGCTCGCGGTCGAGACCGACGGCGGCGAGGTCCGCAGCGTCGAAGGCCTCGCTCGCTCCGGGGAGCTGACGCCGCTGCAACAGGCCTTCCTCGACAAGGGTGCGGCACAGTGTGGCTTCTGTATCCCGGGTCAGCTGATGGCTGCCCAAGCACTGCTCGAGGATACGCCGGATCCGACCGTGGCGGAGGTTCACGAGGCGCTGGCCGGCAACCTATGTCGCTGCGGTGGATACGAGCAGATCACCGAGGCCGTCCTGGCCGCGTCCCAGGCGATGCGCCGATGACCATGCGGAGCATCGGCGGCTCGCCCCGCCGGGTCGGCGGGCACGGACGCGTCACTGGCCAGCAGCAGTACGTGGCCGACGTCCACATGCCCGACGAGCTGCACGCCGCCCTGGTCACCCTCGACTGCGCCCATGCCCGAATCATCTCGGTTGACGCGTCCACCGCGCAGCGGGTGCCCGGCGTGCGACTGGTCATGACCGCCGACGACCTACCACAACCCGTGCCGCGCTTCGGACCGCAGTTCAAGGACCGCCCCGTGCTTGCCGTCGGGGAGACGAAGTTCCACGGCGCGCCGCTGGCGGCCGTGGCGGCCGAAACGAAGGAGGCCGCCGAGGAGGCAGCCCGGCTGGTCCGGGTCGAGTACGAGGAGCTGCCGGCGGTCTTCACCATCGCGGGAGCCCTGGACCCCGCCGCCCCGCTCGTCCAGGACCCTGCGCTTCGGCCAGGCAGGCACAGCAACGTGCTCAACGAGCACTTCTACGAGTGGGGCGACGTCGAGGCCACGACATCGGACCTTGTGGTGGAAAACACCTATGCGTTCCCGATGGTCACCCATTTTGCCATCGAGCCGCACGCCTTCATCGCCGCGCCTGACGAGGAGGGCCTGACGATCTGGAGCTCGATCCAGCATCCGTACTGGCTGCAGCGCACGGTGGCCGAGATGGTGGGGTTGCCCCTAGCCCGCGTGCGTGTGATCGCGCCTGATCCGGGCGGCGCCTTCGGCGGGAAGCAGCACGCCAAGTACGAGCCGCTGGTCGCGTTCATGGCGCTCCGCGCCGGCCGGCCCGTGCGACTGGTCCTGAGCCTGGAGGAGACGTTCCAGGCGGTCCGCCGCAACTCGGCCGAGATCCGGGTGCGCACCGGCTTCCGGTCCGACGGAACCGTCACCTTCCGCGAGATCCTCGCCGACTACCTGCTCGGCGCCTACGCCGACATATCCGACCGCGTGGTCGGTAAGGGCAGCTACCCGGGCAACGGGCCGTACCGCGTGCCGGCCTCACGCATCGTGGCCAGGGCCATCCTGTCGCACACCACGCCGTCGACGGCGTTCCGCGGCTTCGGTGCTCCCCAGGTCAACTGGGCCGTGGAATCGAACCTGAACGAGGCCGCCAAGGAACTACGCCTCGACGGCCTGGAGATCCGGCTGCGCAACCTGGCCGGGCGTGGCGAGAAGTTCCTTCCCTTGGATACGCCGGCCGACGGCGACTGGCAGCAGACCGTCCGGCGCGCGGCCGAGCTCATCGGCTGGGACACGGAGCTGCCCGCGGGGCACGGCCGCGGGATCGCCACCGGCATCAAGCTTGGTCCGACGACGGGGCTGTCGTACGCAACCGTCCGCTTCCTGGCTGACGGCAGCGTGCTGGTCTTCGCGGGGACCTCGGACATGGGCCAGGGGTCGCGGACGATCTTCGCGCAGATCGCCTCGGAGGAGCTGGGCGTGGCGCTCGACCGCATCACCGTGGTCAGCGGCGACACGCACATCGTCCCCTACGACCAGCAGACCTCGGCCAGCCGCTCCAGCGTGTTGATGGGGAACGCCATCATCGACGCCTGCCGGCACCTGCACGACCAGCTGCGCGAGATGGCTGGGCAATCGCACGGCGTCGACCCGCAGCACGTCCGCATCGAGCACGGCGTCGCGCACCTTCCTGACGGTGAAATGCCGCTCGCAGACGTGCTGAGGGCGGGCCTCGGCACGCTGGGCGGCGAGCTCATAGGCAACGGGATGGCTCGCAAGGAGGCCGAGCCCGACCACCCGCTCGGGGGCGCCGCCGCGTTCTACGAGCTCAACTGCACGGCCATCGAGGCGACCGTGGATGGCGGGACCGGCGAGGTAGTGCTCGTCAAGCACGCGACCGTTTCGGACGTCGGCAAGGCCTTGAACCCGATGCAGGTGCGGATGCAGGACGAGGGCGCCGCCATCATGGGCCTTGGTCACACCCTGATGGAGCACTACATCTACGACGAGGCAGGGCGGATCCGGAACCTGGGCGCGATCGACTACCGCATCCCAACCAGCAAGGATCTGCCGCTGGAGATACTGAGCGAGATCGTCGAGAACGG
>JBQTHZ010000070.1:0-75530 GCA_052388515.1 Chloroflexota bacterium
GAAGCCGATGGCCGATGCCCCCGAGAAGACACCAGCGCACCGCACGCCGCCGCTTCCGGACGAGGCGGCGGTGATCGCCCGGGCGGCCGACGGCGACCGAACCGCGTTCGCGCAGCTGATGGAGCACTACCAGAGCGCCTGCTACGGACTGGCCTGGCGGCTCCTGCGCGACGCCGATCAGGCAGCCGATGCGACGCAGGATGCGTTCATCCACGCCTACAAGGCGATCGGCTCGTATCGGGGAGGCATGTTTCGCTCGTGGTTGCTGCGGATCACCGCCAATGCCAGCTACGACATCCTGCGCCGCGCGCAGCGCCGGCCGTCGAGCCCGCTGCCGGATACCGAGGAGGGCGCGCCGGAGCTCCCGGACCTCGCGGCGATCAACCCCGTCGCGGAGGCAGCCAGGAGCGAGATGTATCGGCATCTCGAGGTGGCGCTCCGGAGGCTTCCGGAGGACCAGCGGGTCGCGATCGTGCTATGCGACGTCTACGGAATGGACTACAACGAGGTCGCGTCGATGACGCAGTCCGCGCTGGGGACGGTCAAGTCGCGCATCCACCGAGGGCGGCTGCGCCTGCGCGAGCTGCTCGCCGAGCACCGGGAACTCTTCACCGGATGAGGGCGTCTGGACCGATGGCATGCTGAACCAGGATCACCCCCACGACGAGCGCATCGCGGCGCTGGCTTCCCACGATACCGATGCGACCGCCGACGCCAGGCTGACCGCGCACGTCGCCTCCTGCGACCGATGCACCGAACTCGTGGCCGAGCTCGGTGCGCTGCACGTTGCCCTCGCCGATCTGCCGGATCTGCAGCCATCGCGGCCCCTGCAGCTCCTCCCGCCGGTCGAGGCGCAGCCTTCTGGCGTCGATCGCCTGGGTGGCTGGGCGCGACGCTTCTTTGCACCCGTTCTTGCTGCCGGGGCTGCCGTCGCGCTCGTCGGCGTTGTCGGAACAGCGGCGCCGGCACTCGACATGCTGGCATCCGGCCAGGAAGCCGGCGGCGCTGACGCGGAGTCGGGAGCGGTCCGGGAGCTCGCGGCTCCAGGGGCCTCCGCGGCCGCGGAGGAGCCCCGGGCCGCCGGTGACCAGGCCTACGAAGACACCTTCGGTGGCGAAACCGCCTCGTCGCCGCTCGTGGCCGGGCGCAGTGCGCCGGACACGGATGAGGTCATCGCGCCCCAAGGGGCTGACGATCTCGCTGCCACTCAGCAGGAGCCGACCGCGGATCGATCACCCTGGCCGATGGTCCTCTTCGCGGGCGTCGCGCTCATGGTCGCGGCGTTGCTCGGCCGCTGGATCCTCGCCCCTCGGGCCGGGTGAGGACGGACGCCGGGCTCAGATTGCGCCGATGACGCCGAGGGCCGCGCCTCAGAACGTGAGCCGGCCGACGGCGATGGCCCCGAGGAGCATCAGGACGATCACGGCCGCCGCCAGCAGTGCCGCCCACCCGGAATCCCGGAACGTCGGGATGGGAGGGTCGGCACGCGGTGGGCGTCTCGTGCGCGGGATCGGCACCTCGCCGGGCTGGCGCACGGTGCGGGGTGCCGCGCGGGTCTCGGCAGCTGTGGCACGCCAGGTGGCCCACGTGCGCGTCGACGAGGGAGCGGCGGGTTGGATCGGCGACCGCGACGCGCCCCAGTGGCCCCTCGTCGGCGTGCCTGGGGACGGGTGGGAACGGTCGTAATCGGATCGGCGGACCGGATCGGAGAGCAGGGCCCACGCTTCGTTGATGTTGCGCATGCGCTCGGCGGCTTCGACTGCGCCCTCGTGCAGATCGGGGTGATGCGCCTTCGCCAGGCGCCGGTGCGCGCGCGCCACCTGGAGCGGCGTCGCATCGCGCGCGACGCCCAGGACGGCATATGGATCGAGGGTGCGGCGCCCGGGCATGGCGCCGATTCTACGGCGGCCCGCAGGCCGCCATCGGTCTAGACTTCGAGGACCGATGACCGAGCGACGACCTCTCCTCATGCTCATCGACGGGCCGAGCCTCGTCTACCGCGGCTACTTCGCGCTGCCGCCCCTCACGATGTCCGACGGGACGCTGGTGAACGCCGTGTTCGGGTTCCTCCAGATCGTGCTGCGCGGCATGCAGGACGTGAAGCCCGACTTCGCGATCGTGAGCTTCGACGTCGGCAAGCCGCAGTTCCGCTTCGACGCCTTCCCCGAGTACAAGGCCGGCCGTCCGAGCATGCCGGACGACCTGCGCGGGCAGTTCCCGATCGTGCGCGAGATCGCCGCCATGATGGGCATGCCGACCCGGGAGCTCGAGGGCTACGAGGCGGACGACGTGATCGGCACGCTCGCGCGGAAGGCCACGGCGCAGGACGTCGACACGATGATCGTGTCGGGGGACCTCGACGGGCTGCAGCTCGTCGATGACCACGTCCGGCTGCTGACCACCCGCATGGGCGTCGCGTCGACGGTCATCTACGACGAGGCCCGCGTCATGGAGCGCTACGGACTTCGACCGGATCAGATGCTCGACTACAAGGCGCTGAAGGGCGACACCAGCGACAACATCCCCGGCGTGCCCGGCGTAGGGGAGAAGACGGCGATCAGCCTGCTCCAGCAGTTCGGCACCCTCGACGCCATCTTCGCCGGGATCGACGAGGTGAAGGGCAAGCTCCGTGAGCGGCTTGCCGAGCATCGCGAGTCGGCATTCATGTCGCGCGAGATCGGGCGGATCCTGACCGACCTCCCGGTCGACCTTGGCCTCGAGGAGGCGAGGACCGGCCGATACGACCGGCGCGCGGTGGCGCAGCGCTTCCGCGAGCTCGAGTTCCGGTCGCTCATCGACCGGCTGCCGGCGTCGGGCATCGCGCCGACCGGCCACGACAGCCCGGAGCGCGACACGAAGGGCGGGCTGCAGCTGAGCCTCGACCTGCTGGGCGGGCGCGCGCCGGTGGACGCGGGCGACGGGGGTCCCCGCGAGCGCCCCGACCCGCTCGCGGATCCAGCCGGCGCCATCGAGCACGTGGACCCACGCATCGCGCGATCCGCGGCGGAGATCGACGAGCTCGAGACGTGGCTGGCGGCGCACGGCGACGAGATCGGCCTCGGCTGGGCGGTCGGCCCGGGACGCCCGCTCGATCGGCGGCTGCATGGCATCGCGCTCGCGGCCGGCGACGGGAGCGCCTGGTTCATCGCCTGTGACCCTGCCGTCGATGCCGTCAAGAGGCTGCCGCCCGAGCTGCTGCGCGAGGACCGGCTCCGCATCGGTCACGACCTGAAACAGCTGGTGACCACGCTCTGGGCAGACCGTGCGCTGGAGCTTCGTGGCTCGTTCGTCGACACCCTGGTGGCGGGGTACATGGTCAACCAGGCGATGCGATCGCAGACGATCGACGATCTCGCAGCCCAGCATTTCAGCGTCGAGCTGCCGCCGAGGGCGTCGACCCCCGAGACGGGCGCGGAGGAGCAGCCGATGGCGCGCCGCGCCGCCGCCGAGGCGCTGACCGCGCTCCTCGCCCGGCCGATCCTCCAGGGCCAGCTTGCCGACGGTGGTCTGGCGCGGCTCTTCGACGAGGTCGAGATGCCGCTCCTGCCGGTCCTGGGACGCATGGAGAAGGCCGGGGTCGCCATCGATCTGGCCGCACTCGCCGCCATGAGCGAGGAGTTCGGCTCAACGCTGGCGGATCTCGAGACCCGGATCTATGGCCTGGTCGGCCACGAGTTCAATATCGGCTCACCGCGGCAGCTCGAGACGATCCTCTTCGACGAGCTCGCCCTTCCTTCGACGAAGCGCACGCGGACGAGCCGCTCGACCGATGCATCGGTCCTCGAGGAGCTACGCGACCGCCACGAGGTGATCGGCCTCATCCTCGAGCACCGCCAGGTCTCGAAGCTGAAGTCGACCTACGTCGACGCCCTGCCGACGCTCGTGGATGCCGAGGGGCGCCTGCACACGACCTACCAGCAGGCGGTGGCCGCCACCGGGCGCCTCTCGAGCACTGATCCGAACCTCCAGAACATTCCCATCAGGACCGCGTTGGGCCGGCGGATCCGGCGCGCGTTCGTGGCGCCGCCCGGCAGGTTGCTCCTGGGCGCGGACTATTCGCAGCAGGAGCTCCGCATCCTGGCCCACGTTTCGCAGGATGCCGGGCTGAAGGCCGACTTCGCGGCGCACGCCGACATTCACCTCGCGGCCGCGGCCCGCGTGCTCGGGCTGGCCCCGGACGACGTGGGCCCGAAGGAGCGCAGCGTCGCCAAGATGATCAACTACGGCATCGCCTACGGGCTCTCGGACTTCGGCCTCGCCCAGCGGCTGAGCATCCCGCGCGAGGAGGCGCACGTCTTCATCGAGGACTACTACGCCGCGTATCCGGGGATCCGGCGCTATACGACGGAGATGAAGATCCTGGCCCGCGACCAGGGATTCGTGACCACCCTGCTCGGCCGGCGCCGCTATCTGCCGGAGCTCGCCGCGCGCAACCCGTCGTTGCGCTCGGCTGGGGAGCGGATGGCGATCAACATGCCGATCCAGGGAACGGCCGCCGACGGGATGAAGATCGCCATGGTTCGCCTGGACGCGGCCCTTCGAGAGCGCGGCCTGCGCTCGCGCATGCTGCTCCAGGTCCACGACGAGCTCGTCTTCGAGACCGATGAGGACGAGCTGGCCGAGCTCGCCGGCCTGGCGCGCGACATCATGCGTGCCGCGCTGCCGCTGGACGTCCCCCTCGAGGTCGACCTCAAGGTCGGCTCGAACTGGGAGGAGATGGACCGATACCTGCCGGCCGACGACGACGCCGGCTGGCGGCGGGTCCCGAAGTCAGCCGGGGACGTGGCCCGCGAGCAGGCCGAGGAAGAGGTCGCCGCGGAGCTCGTCCCGTAGCCCGCTTTCCGTGCCGGCGCGGTGTTTGCCATGCGGGCAACTATCGGCGACGGAGCACCGCTTCCTCCGGCGTGGGTTGCCAGCGCCGCAACCGGCGACGGAGATACGGGTCCGATCGGCGTCTCCTTCGCCGTTCGTTGCTGTGGTGGCAAACGGGCGCCGCGCCCACGTGTGGGGATGCGGCACACTCAGTGGCGATGCCTGAGCTGCCCGAAGTCGAGACCGTTGCCCGCGACCTCCAGCGCTGGGTGGCCGGCGCGAGGATCGTCAACACAACCGTCCACTGGGATCGCACGATCAGGCATCCGCAGCCGCCTGAGCGATTCATTGCCGAGATCGCCGGAGCCACCATCCGCCGGGTGGATCGCCGCGCGAAGACGGTGCTGCTCCACCTCGAGGACGGCCGAGTCATGACGGTCGCATTGCGCATGACCGGCGCGCTGATCGTGGTGGATGCGGATGCGCCCGACGATCCCTATGCCAGGGTCGTCTTCGACCTGGCCGACGGACGCCAGCTGCGCTACCGCGACGTGCGCAAGTTCGGGCGGATCGGCCTGTGGCCGGGCGGTGGCCTGCGCAGCGTCGGCGGCGGCCGGGGGGCACGGTCGCGACGAGTGAACGAAGGGGCGGTCCGCTATCGCATCGGCGAGGTCTTCAGCGGACACGGCCCGGAGCCGCTTCAGCGCGGCTTCACGGCGAAACGGTTCGCGGAACGCCTGTCCCGTCGCTCGGCGAAGCTCAAGGCGCTCCTCCTCGACCAGAGCTTCATCGCCGGTGTCGGGAACATCTACGCGGATGAGGCCCTCTGGCGTGCCCGCCTTCACCCGCTCCGGACCGCCGACAGCCTGGACGAGGGTGACGTGAAGCGGCTGCATCGGGCCGTGCGCCAGGTGCTCCGCGAGGGAATCGTGAATCGCGGCGCCAGCTTCAGCGACTACGTCGGCGCGGACGGTGAGCGTGGAGACAATGCCGAGCGGCTGGCGGTGTATCGGCGAACGGAGCAGCCGTGCCAGCGCTGCGGGCGACCGATCCGGCGCGTGGTGGTCGGTCAGCGCAGCACGCACTTCTGCCCGCGCTGCCAGCCCGAGCCGGTAGGATCCGGGACGGAATGAAGGTCATCGGCCTGACCGGCAACATCGGCTGTGGCAAGAGCACGGTGGCCGGCATGCTCCGCGATGCCGGTGTTGCGACGATCGACGCCGATGCGCTGGCGCGGGAGATCCGGCACAACGACGCCGAGGCCCGCGCGGCGATCCTTGAGCGCTTCGGGACCTACGAGGCCGATGCCCTGGCGCGCGTGGTCTTCAGCGACGCCGATGCGCTGCGCGACCTGGAGGCCATTCTCCACCCGAGGGTTCGCGGTGCTGTTCGCGCCAGGCTCGCCGAGCTCGATGAGGGGGACGTGGAGGTCGCGGCGGTCGAGGTCATCAAGCTCATCGAGTCGCCGCTGGCGGACGCGTGCGACGAGATCTGGGTCGTGCGCTGCGAGGAGGCCGACGCGATCCGCCGCCTCGCCGAGTCACGCGGCATGGACGAGGCGACGGCCCGGCGACGGCTCGCCAGCCAGTCGCCACAGGACGAGAAGCTGGCCGCCGCCGACGTCGTGATCGATGGGTCGGCGCCGATCGAGGAGACGCGCCGCCAGGTGGAGCAAAGCCTGGCGGAGCTGCGCTCGGCCTCGTCCTAGTCGAGCTCCGCCGCTTCGGGGGCCGGGAACCCGTACTCCTCGAGCAACCGATCGAGGGTCGATCCCTCGGTCTCCGCCGTTCGATCGTCGGCATCGGCACGGAGAACGAACGTGAACTGCGCCCCGGCAGCCGTGAGCTCGGTGATCTTCTCCGCCGTGCCGAGATCGGTGCGCAGGATGTAGAGCGTGCCATTGCGCGAGAGGATGTCGATCTGCTGGAGGGTCGTCTTCGTCGATGGCCCGGCGACCGGCTGACCCGCCTGGGTCTCGCCGTCAGCCGGTGGCTCCCCACCGGTGTCGTTCGGGACGGGCGTCACGGTCAGGGTGGCGATGAGGTCGACGAGCTGTCCGGGCACCAGCGTGCCGGCGACGGCCCGATCGTCCGCGACCGTGATGCTGACGGCGCGAAGGTCGGGCATCGATGGATCGAACTCCTCGCCAGGCTCGAGGATCGAGAAGGTGGCTCCGGCCTCGCTCGACGCGAGCATGTTCGGTGTCACGAGCTGGCCGGCACTGATCGGCACGGCGGCAACGCGGCCGAGCACCTCACCGATGGTGACGAACGCCGTCTCGTTCACGGGGTCCACCGGCACCGAGCGCATGACGAGGTCGGACTCCGCGATCTCCTTGCGCCCGGGGATCTCGGCGGCGGCGACGACCACCTGGCGCGTCTCGACCTCCGCCTGGTCGGTCAGACCGCTGGCCTGCAGCGCGATGTAGACGGCCGCCGCCACCAGGAGGGCGACGATGATGCCGACGGCGATGTAGACCTTCGATCGCCGGCTGTTCTTGTCCGAGTATTCGAGCTCCACGGAGCAGACTCCTCTGCGTGACTTAGGACCAGGGGATGAGCCGCGCACGCTGCACCTGTCGCAGCGCCGCGCAATCGGGATCGGCGCAGATCTCGCTGACCGCGCGGCCGGTGATGGTGTTGGCGTCGATGGACGCGACCTCGAACATGGCGAAGCCGATGATCTCCACGTACTCGCCCTCGCTCGGCTGCTCGACGACGTAGATGGTCGCGGCAGCGAGGTGGGTGACCGGCTGCGATGAGCCGTTCACGCCGCGGGCGCGGACGTTGAACTTGTAGCAGCCGGCCGCCAGCCCGTCGGTATCCACCGTCATCGTGGAGGGCGTGCCCTGGCCGCCGCCGGGGGAGACGCTGGAGGCGCTGAAGCCGACCGTCATGCCGGCCGGCGGCGTGACGGGGTTGAGCAGGCAGTCCGTCAGTGACGCGGTGTCCCAGCTCAGGCTGACGGCCGTACCGCTTCCCCAGCTCTTGGTGCGGACCTTGACCTCGAGTGTCATCGCCCCGCCGAGCACGTCGGTCGAGCCACTCAGCGTGGAGTTTTCCAGGCCGAAGTCCCTCGTTGCACCCCCGATCTTCACCGCGACCGGGTGGCGTCGTGACTTCACCGGCGTGCTCGACGTGCCGTGGACCCACACCGTGTAGATACCCGGAGCCACGGCGTTCGTGGAGATGTCCTCCATGACGACGGGGGTGCCGTTCGTCGCCGGCGCGAAGTTGTCCGGGTTGAAGACGGGCTCGTTCATGCGGCCGGCCGACGGGGCGCCGGTGCCGCTGACCGGCAGGATGTTGTCGCTCGCGATCGATGCATCCGCGTCGCCGCGCAGGTCGAGCGCCACGGTGCCGGTAAACGCCGCATTCCGTGAGACGGTGAACGTCGGCCCGTCGGTGGGCGAGGCGGTCGTCGCCGGAAGAACGATCTCGGCCGGCGGTGTGATCGAGAAGTCAGGGATCGCCTTGACGGTGCCGTCGTAGACGGCGAGCAGGACTCGGTCGTTGACTGAAAACATGTCGTCGAATGCATCGACCAGGTGGCCGGTGCTGTGACCGGAGAGGGTTGCCACCTGGAGATCACCGTTCGGAGGCTCGACGGCCGGCGAAAACGCAGGTCCCGGATACCCGGCCAGGATGTAGGCGGCCTGCTCGGCCTTCATCGTGTTCTCGTTGACACCGGCGGTCGCTCCGTTGTAGTAGTCGCGCGTCGTCGCGTCGCGGAAGTCGCGGATGTCGAGGTTGATGAATCCGCGGAACTGCGAGCTGTTGTGGGCCTTGCTGCCCGTCCCATAGATCTCGAACAGCGGTCCCTTGACGCTCTCGCTCGCCGGCGTGCGCACGTCGTAGCCGCGCGGGTTGGCGTCCACGCGGCCGCTGCCACTCGACCCCTCCGTGGCCAGCACGTCGATGAATCCGCTGCCGGGGCCGGGCGGCGCGTCGTAGCGGCGGGCGACCATCGGCAGGGCCGGCTCCTGGACCAGCGTGCACTGGGCACGGGCGCCCACGTCGAGCGTCGAGACGCCGACCACCCTGGCGAGCGTGGTGTCGATGGTCGATGCGATCGCCACTCGTGCCGAGGTGCTCGTCACCACGACGCCGCTGACCAGCTCATCCGGATCGAGGAACCCGCTGGCGTCTTCGTCCTCGTACACGGGGATGGCAGCCATGGCACCGGTGGTGCCGGCAGGCGATCCGTGAATGTTGACGCCTGCGACACTCCGCGCCTTCTGCGCGGCGACGTCGACATCGGCGACCGCGCCGTCGATCAGCGACTGGCAGGCAGCCAGCGCGCCCGCGTCGGCGGCCGTCTGGAGGTGCCTGCGCTCGGCCATGAGGCGGCCGACATCGACCGCGATCCCACCGAGCGCGAGCAGCGCGACGAGGCCGATGGCCACCATGACCAGGATCTGGCCGTCGTGAGCGGCGCGATGGCGTCGCATCAGTTCATCACCATCGAGGCATCGGCGTTCAGCTCGAAGAGCCCGTTGCCGTCACCGTCGAGAATCGCGTCGAGCAGGGGGACGACGATCAGCTGGTTGTACGAGAGCTGGACGCGAACCAGGCAGCCCTCGCCGCTGTCGACGGTGCAGTAGGTCGTCGCGTCGGAGGTGTCGGGGCACGGGGCGCCCGGCGCGGAACCAGCAGCGCAGAACGAGACCTCGACGTCCCCGGGCTGCCACAGGTCGTGAAGTCCGTCCCCGTTGAGATCGACTCCTCCCGGGCACGGCGTGGTCGCAGAGAAGTGCGGGCTGTTGGCGCTCAGGAAGCCGAACGCCTGCGTGGCCGCCTGGATGGCGGCGGTGCATCGGTTCGAGCCATTGGTGGCGCTTCCGTCGGCCCCGATGTAGCGGTGGATGCTGGCCGCTCGCGAGGCTTCGCGCGCCGCGTTGGTGAGCGACACGTTCGCGCCGAAGAGGAGGCCGAACTGCACGATCCCGACGACGACCACGAGCAGCGGGAGGAGCACGGCGGCGAACTCGACCATCGCCTGCCCGCGCTCTCCGTGGTGTCGCGAGCCGGCCGGCGAGGACGGCGTCGGCGCAGTGCATGGCTCTGAGATCGGGTTCTTCAAGGTGGTTGAGGCGCAGCTCAGTTCGGATTCGGTCGGCCGGGCAGCCAACTCGATCCTAGAAATGCTTGACTGGTACCGATATAGGCCGTTGGGCGCGGCTCGCATGGGACCGATGGAGACGAGCTTGCACGAGCCGTCGGCGGCCGCGTCTCGCCGCTGGATCGCCGCTAGAATCGGGTTCCCATGCCCGACCTGAAGGTCCACGCCCCCTACGAGCCGACCGGCGATCAGCCTGCCGCGATCGCTTCGCTGGTCGACGGCGTTCAGGCAGGCCTCAAGCACCAGGTCCTGCTGGGCGCGACCGGCACCGGCAAAACGGCAACCGCCGCCTGGCTGATCCAGGAGGTGCAGAAGCCGACGCTCGTCATGGCGCACAACAAGACGCTCGCCGCACAGCTCTACCAGGAGTTCAAGGAGTTCTTTCCGGACAACGCGGTCGAGTACTTCGTGAGCTACTACGACTACTTCCAGCCGGAGGCCTACCTCCCCCGGACCGATACGTACATCGAGAAGGACTCGTCGCGCAACGACGAGATCGATCGGCTGCGGCACAACGCCACGCGGGCGCTCTTCGAGCGCCGGGACGTCGTGATCGTGGCGTCGGTGTCCGCCATCTACGGGCTGGGGGCGCCGGTCGACTACGGGGCGACCGTCATCGGCCTCAAGGTGGGTGGGTCATATCGGCGAGACGGGATCCTTCGCCACCTCGTCGACCTCCAGTACCAGCGCAACGACGCGGCGCTGGGGCGCGCGAAGTTCAGGGTGCGCGGCGACGTGCTCGAGGTTCAGCCGCCGCACGGCGAGTACGTGGTGCGGGTCGACTTCTTCGGCGACCAGGTCGAGCGGATCGTGGAGATCGACGACCTGACCGGCGAGGTGCTGGCCGAGCGGAACGAGGTCAACCTGTATCCGGCCTCGCACTACGTGACGCCGCGCGACAAGCTGCTCGCCGCCGCCGAGAAGATCGAGGTCGAGATGGAGGAGCGCGTGCGCTGGCTGAGCGACCAGGGCCGCGACCTCGAGGCGGCGCGGCTCCGGCAGCGGACCGTGTTCGACCTCGAGATGATGCGGGAGGTCGGCTACTGCTCCGGGATCGAGAATTACTCGCGCCATCTCGCCGGCCGAGAGGAGGGAAGCCGGCCCTGGACGCTGATCGACTACTTCCCGACCGACTTCCTGCTCATTATGGACGAGAGCCACATCAGCATCCCGCAGGTCCACGGCATGTACAAGAACGACCGGACCCGCAAGGAGATCCTGGTCGACTTCGGTTTTCGGTTGCCATCGGCACTCGACAACCGGCCACTGACCTTCGAGGAGTTCGAGGACCACTTCAGCCAGGTCGTCTACATGAGCGCCACACCCGGGCCATACGAGACCGAGCGGGCGGAGCGGGTGGCCGAGCAGTTCATCCGGCCCACCGGCGTGGTCGACCCGACCATCACGGTCCGACCGACCAGCGGCCAGATCGACGACCTGCTGGCCGAGATCCGCGCCACCGTGGAGCGCGGCGAGCGGGTCCTCGTCACGACGCTGACAAAGAAGATGGCGGAGGACCTGGCCGACTACCTCGCCGAGCTCGGAATCAAGGTGCAGTGGCTGCACTCCGAGGTCGACACGCTCGAGCGGATCGAGATCCTGCGGGACCTCCGCCTGGGCGTCTACGACGTGCTCGTCGGGATCAACCTGCTCCGCGAAGGGCTCGACCTTCCGGAGGTGACGCTGGTCGCCATCCTCGACGCCGACAAGGAGGGCTTCCTGCGCTCCGGCGGGTCGCTGATCCAGGTGATCGGCCGGGCTGCTCGCAACATCGGCGGCCGCGTGATCATGTACGCCGACCGCGTCACCGACTCGATGAAGGCGGCGATGGACGAGACCGATCGGCGCCGCGAGAAGCAGGCCGCATACAACCTCGAGCACGGAATCACGCCTGAGACGATCATCAAGGAGATCCGCAGCATCCACGAGAGCCTGCGCCGCGTGGCGGAGGAGCGCGCCGAGCTCCAGGTGGCCGGCAAGGAGCCGGAGGAGCTGGCCGCCATGACGGGAAGGCTCGAGGCCCAGATGAAGGAGGCAGCGCGCAACCTCGAGTTCGAGCGCGCGGCTGCCCTCCGCGACGAGATCCTCCAGCTGCGTCGCCTGCGCGAGGAGCTGGCGGCCGCGCCCGGCAGCATCCCGGCCGAGGTCTACGCCGCCGCCGCCGAGGATGCAGGGCAGGACGGCGACGGTCGTCGCGGACGCGAGGCCAGCCGCGTCTTCAGCACCGCGACGACGCCCAATGTCGTCGCCGCCGGCTCCCGGCGTCGTCCACCACGCCGGAGACGTCCCTAGATGGCCGGGACGATGCCGCACGCCATCTTCATCGAGACCGATGTCGACGGGCGTGGCCTGGTCGGGGCATACGCGGCCGAGCTTCCCGGCTGCGCGGTCTTCGCGGCGACCGACGAGGAGGCAAGCACCTCGATGCCGCGCCGCGTGAGCCGATTCACCGCCTGGCTGCGCGCCGGCGGCGAGACGCAGGCCGACTTCGTCGGAGACAACTGGTACGAGGTCGAGCGCGCCGCGGCCACCGACGGCCGCCGTGCGGCGTTCACCCTCGACGAGCTGCCGCCGAGTGATGCCGAGTTCGCTGCGTGGATGCGCTGGCTGGAGCTCGCCCGCGAGGAGCTGGCGGAGGCGCTCGAGACGGGCGACCCCTCGTCCGCCACCGAGCTGCTCGACGGGATCGAGCGCCAGGACGTGGCGTTCGTGCGGGACCTCGGTGGCGGCGCGCCAGAGCTCACCACGGATCCGATCGACCGGCTCTACGCGGCGCGCGACGCCCTCACCGATGCGCTGACGGCCGCCGGCCCGTACCAGGACGGCGTGCGGCGGATGCTGCGGCTGGGGATCGCCGATGACCTGCGGGCGGCCGAGGTCCTCCGCCCGTCGGCGTGATCGACCTCGCGACTGCGGCGCCGAAGCGCCTCCGCCACGGTGGTGACTGGCCGACGCCGACTCCTCGTCGCGCGGCCGCCGGCACCGAGCTGCGCGCGCTCCAGGATGCGATGCCGGCCTGCGACGGCGGGGCGTCACCGGTGCTGTCGGGCGACGGACGGGAGCGGGCCATGCTCATCGGTCAGGCACCAGGATGGCGCGAGATCGAGACGGGCCTGCCGTTCGCCTGGGACGCTGGGAAGCGGCTCTGCGGATGGTTCTCGGCGGCCGGCATCACCGTCGAGGATTTTCGACAACGCTGGTACGTGACGAGCATCGGCAAGTGCTATCCCGGTCGCGCGCCGGGCTCATCGGTCGATCGGCCCCCGTCGCGGGAGGAGGTCGCGCGCTGGACCCCGTTCCTCGTCCACGAGCTGCGCCTCGTACGGCCGGAGCTGGTGCTCCTGGTGGGCGGCATGGCGCATCGGTTCGCCTTCGGTCCCGCCGTGAAGCTGGATGGCCTGGTCGGGCATGAGCTCGCGTGGGACCAGGCGCCGGGCGCATCGGTCCTGTGCCTGCCGCATCCATCCGGTGCGTCGACCTGGCTCAACGATCCGGCGCGGGTCGAGCTGTGGCGGCGGGGCATCGGTCTCCTCCGCGAACGTTGGGGATTGCTGCACCGATGACGCGCGAGGTTCGAATCGGCGTGCTCGTGGTGGCGGCGCTGGGCGCGTTCGTCCTCTTCATGGTCGTGATTGGCTCGCTCGGCGGTGTGCGGCCCGAGATCGACCCGCTGACCGTCGAGGAGGCCCTGGACGGCGAATGGGGGAGCGAGGAGCTGCACGTCACCGGCTGGTACGCGGAGCTGGATGCGGATTGCACCGGCGACGACGGCGGAGCCGATGCGTCCGTCGCCTGGCTCCAGCGCGACTGTCCACTGCGCGTCCTTCTGCCGCAACAGCCCTCCACCGACGTCACCCAGGAAGCGCTACTCCGCGATGGGCTTCGGTTGGCAGCGCCGCAGGGAAGCGCGTTCCCGTCGCGGTCTGAGCCGGACGGACCAAACCTCCGCGGCCAACAGCTTGTGTTCGTCGGGCACTTCTCCGATCCGGCGGCCGCTTCCTGCGTGCCCGATCGGGTGGAGCGGTGTCGTACGACGCTGGTGGTCGACGACTACGACGAGCTCGTCCGATAGTGAGCGTCGCGGAGCCGACGGCCAGTGCCGAATCCGCCTGCTCACCTCGTGTGAAGTCGGACGGTCGCCTGCCGGCGGATGCGCAGAGGGTGCTCTCGGCGAATGGCTTGTCTCCTCATTCAAGGAATATATCGTTACTGATATATCCGCTGAACGGAGCGAGAACCTCGCATGACCGCACGCGGTCGACGCAGCACCCCGCGGTCAGCTGCCGGTGGTCATATCGAGCAATCCCGCCTGACGAGCGCGCTGCATGAACCAGGCGAAGGCGGCCAGGGCAATCGGGATCGCGATGGCGGTCGAGATGACCAGGAAGAGCATGACCATGCCGTCCGAGATCCCCCCGAGCGTGCCGGGCGATCCGTGTCCGAGAAGGCCACGACGCGACGCCTCCAGCCACCACGTGGTGGGCGAGGCGTACGCGATCGGGTGGAGGAAGGCGGGGAGGATGTCGATCGGAAAGATGGCGCCCGAGACGAGGTAGAGGGCGCCGGCGATCGCCTCTGGATACGACCAGGCCTCCTGCCGCAGCTGCAGGCACCACCCTGCCATGAAGACGCCGAGCGCGATGACCGCGGTCACGCCGAGCACGGTGGCCGGCACGAGGTAGAGCAGGTTCGGCTGCAGGTCGACGCCGAGGAAGACGACGCCCACGACCATCGTCAGGATCACAGCCACGAACGAGACAGCCACGCGCGCAAGAGACCGTCCGAGCAGGAACGGGAAGAGCGAGGTGGGGGTCACCACGACGTACTTGATCATCCGATAGCGCTCGCGATCCTCGAGGATCGACTGCACCAGCCCGCTCATGACGCCGAACACGACGTTCCATAGCGCGCTGCCGACGATCAGGAACTGGAGAAACTCGGGGTTCTGGCCCTGGGTGATGACCTGGAACATCACGACCAGGATTCCCGCCGCGGCGAGCGGCTTGGCCATGGTGTAGACCGCGAACAGGAACGGGTCGGACCAGTTCGACTCGATCGCCCATCCGAGGCCGATGGCGGTGCGGAAGCTGCGCCAGGCGTCCGCGAGCGTCATGCCGCGCACGGGCGCGGCTCGGTCGGTCATTGCCATCGCAGGGTCAGGCGCCCCTCGCGGCGGGCGAGCGTCTCGAGGTAGCCGAGCGCCAGCCGTGCCGCCACCAGGAAGACGGCGCCCATGGCGACGAGGATCAGGACCTCGGCACCCACGGGCAGCACACCCTCGACACCACTGCCGGCGAAGGCGAGCTGACGCATCGCGTCGAGCCCGACCCCGAGCGGCAGCGTCGCGATCACCACCCCGGCAATCGGCCCGATGGCGCGCAGCGGGAAGTTGACACCACCCAGGAAGTAGATCGGCTCCTGGAGGAGCTGCGCGAGATGGAAGGCCTCGCGGCCCCAGAGCAGGAAGAGGGACGCGAAGAGCATGCCCATCCCATACAGCGGGACCATGGTCAGGAGGAAGACGCCGGCCAGCAGGAACGGCTGCTGGACATCGTAGGTCACGCCGTAGAGCAATGAGCCGATGCCGATGACGGCCAGCGCGCGCGAGCTCGTCATCACGAGACCGCCGATCGCCATCCCGGCCAGGATGCTCATGAGGTGCATCGGCGCCGTGAAGTAGAGCTCCAGGTTGCCCTGGTCCTTCTCCCAGTAGAACTGGGCGGCCATCATCCAGACCACGTTGAGCCAGAAGGCGGTCATGGCGCCACCGAGCACGACGAAGCCGATGAACTCCTCGGGCGCCTCCAGCGCGCGGTACACGAACACGAAGGCGCTCACCGCCAGGAACGGCAGGAAGATCTCGAAGAAGAGCCACGACGGCTCTCGGGTGAGGCCGATGACGCGGGGATAGGCGCGTCCGACGACGGCGCGCAGGTTCGACCGGATGACGCGGCCGGTCGACCATTCGGCAGCATCCCGCGGGTTCGTCGCGGTGGTCGATCCGTATCGACTCACGAAGCGGCGCCCTCGCCGTCCTCGTCTCCGAAGCCGCGCCCGACGAGCTCGACGAAGACGTCCTCCAGGCTCGGCTCCGACTTCGCGAGGCCGACGAGGTGCGATCCCCGTTCGGCGACCGCGGTGACCACGCTGGTGAGTGCCGAGTCGTCCGCGAGGGCGACCTTGAGGGCCACCCGATCCGCGCCGGCTCCGTCGGCGATCTCCTCGTCCGCACGCACCGCCGACAGCACGCCCGGCAGGGCGCCGATGCCGGCGATGCCACCGTTCTGCGGCAGCTGGTCGAGCTCGAGCCGAAAGATCGACTCGGCCTGCACGCGGCGACGCAGCTCCTCGGGCGTCCCCAGCGCCAGGATCTTGCCGCGATCCACGATCGCGATTCGGTCGCAGAGCTGCTCGGCCTCGACCATGTAATGGGTCGTGAGCAGGAGGGTTCGCCCGGGCGCGGCTGCCTTCCACGCGAGGGTGTGCTCCCGAAGATCGCGCGCGGCGGCCACGTCCAAGCCGAGGGTCGGCTCGTCGAGGAAGAGGACCCACGGGTCGTTGAGGAGGCCGCGGGCGAAGTTGAGCTTCTGCCGCTGGCCGGTGGAGAGGGTGCGCACCTTCTGGTCGCGCTGCTCGGTGAGTCCGGTGATCTCGATCAGCTCGTCCACGCGCCGCCATCCGTCCCGGGTCGGCAGCCCGTAGAACTGGCTGTACATCCAGAGCTGCTCGCGCAGCGTGAGCAGCCCGTACCCGGACTGCTCGCCGCCGGCGACCATGTTGATGACGCGCCGAATCTTCGAGGTCTCGTGCACGACGTCGAACCCGGCGATCCTGGCCGTGCCGCTGGTGGGCAGCAGCAGCGTCGTGAGGATCTTGATGAGCGTCGTCTTGCCGGCGCCATTCGGCCCGAGCAGCCCGAAGTACTCGCCCGGCTCGACGTCGAGGTCGACGCCACCGAGGGCAGTCACGGGATTTGGCTTGGCCTTGTAGACGCGGGTGACGGCGCGGGCATGAATGGCGAGTTCGTCAGGCATCGGAGGACAGCAGGTGCTCAAGAAGGGGAGGCGGGCGGGAGCGGGATGGTAGCACCGCTCACCAATCCATGACATACGTCATGTGTCTCCCCACGGCGCCGTGGTCCCCCCGTGTCGATTCCCATGGAGCGTGCATCGCGCCTGGGAATCGTCCGTTGAAGTGCCCTGATTCAGGCGCGGCGTGATTCAGGACGCTGCGGGGGCCTGAGCGGTGCCCGGCGGCGCGGCTCAGGCACATGGGTCAAGCGCGGCGTCCCGCAGCGCTGATGACCGGTCGCTCAGTTGATGCTCGTGTCGTCGTCACACTCCCCCGGACCGTGCTCGCAGTCCGCCGAGAGGAGGCCAGCGCCGGAAATCGAGAGAAGCGCCTCGCGAATGTCGTCCTCGTCGGCGAAGCCGGGGATGGCCGCCAGGGCGAACTCGACGCGAGCTGCCAACGTCGCGCTGAGCGATTCGTTGGCGCCGAATGTGCGCCACACGCCGCCGCCGTCCCAGATGACGATGCCGTATCCCTTGACTGCCACCGAGAACATATCCCGCGCACCTCGCCGGACGACATCCGGGCCGATCGTCACCGTCCCCCAACGGTTGCGATCGGCCCGGATCCCCCGAATGTCTCCCCCGTCGGCCCCCCCGGTACCGATGTACCAGTACCTTGCGCCTCGGCACTCACGGGCACAATTGCCATTAACCCAACCAATCCCATCCGCTTCGACCATTTCGCCGTCGATGGTCCCGGTTTGCGGGGAAGACCGAAGATCCAAACCGAACAGGCGTTCGCATCGGTCCAGTTCCTGCTAGGATGACGGTCCGATGCCCTCCGACAAGATCGTGGTCCGCGGCGCGCGCGAGCACAACCTCAAGAACGTCGACGTGGAGATGCCCCGCGATCGGCTCATCGTCATCACGGGGCTGTCCGGCTCCGGGAAGTCCAGCCTTGCCTTCGACACCATCTACGCCGAGGGCCAGCGCCGCTACGTCGAGTCGTTGAGCGCCTACGCGCGCCAGTTCCTGGGGCAGATGGAGAAGCCGGACGTCGACCAGATCGACGGCCTGTCTCCGGCGATCAGCATCGACCAGAAGGGAGCATCGCGGAACCCGCGAAGCACGGTCGGGACCGTCACCGAGATCTACGATTACCTGCGCCTGCTGTTCGCGCGCATCGGTCGGATGCACTGCCCGATCTGCGGCCGCGAGATCAGCCGCCAGACCGTCGAGCAGATGGTCGACCAGGTGTACGCCCTGCCCGAGGGCACGCGGGTGATGCTCATGGCACCGCTCGTCCGCGACCGCAAGGGCGAGCACGAGAAGCTTTTGGCCGGTGCCAAGCAGGCCGGCTTCGTCCGTGTCCGGGTCGACGGCCAGCTGCGGGACCTGGACGAGGAGATCAAGCTCGACAAGAAGTACAAGCACAGCATCGAGGTCGTAGTCGATCGGTTGGTCGTGCGCCAGACCGATGACGAGGGCACCGCACGACCCGACGCGACCCGCATGGCCGACTCGATCGAGACGGCGCTGCGGCTGGCCGAGGGGCTGCTCCTGCTCAACCTGCCCGATGCCCCGCCGAAGGAGGCCGACCGCCTGTACAGCGAGAAGTACGCGTGCCCGGAGCACGGCGGCTCATTCGAGGAGCTCGCGCCCCGCAACTTCAGCTTCAACTCGCCGCACGGCGCCTGTCCTGACTGCACCGGCCTGGGCTCGCGGCTCGAGATCGACCCGGACCTCGTCCTGCCCAACGACCAGCTCTCGATCGACGAGGGCGCGGTCCTGCCGTGGCGCCGCATGGCGGCCACCGAGAGCTGGTTCAGCAAGATCCTGGAAGCAGTGGCAGACCACTACGGCTTCCGGACCGATGTCCCGGTCCGTGACCTGTCGGACGAGGCCCGCCGGATCATCCTGCGCGGCAACCGCGGTGAGCGCGTCGATGTGAAGTATCGGGCCCGCAACGGGAACATCCACACCTTCAGGACGACCTTCGAAGGGATCATCCCGAACCTGACCCGACGGCACCGCGAGACCGGATCGGACACGATGCGCGCCGAGTTCGAGCGCTACATGACGAACAAGCCATGCCCGACCTGCAACGGCATGCGCCTCAAGCCCGAGTCGCTGTCCGTGACGGTGGCCGGCAAGAACGTCATCGAGACGACACGCCGATCCGTGACCGATGCGCTGGCCTGGTACGGCGGCCTTTCGCAGCGCCTGAGCGACCGAGAGAACGCGATCGCGCGCCAGGTGCTGAAGGAGATCCGGGCGCGGCTCGGTTTCCTGGTGGACGTCGGCCTGGACTATCTCACGCTGGATCGCGCGTCGGGCACCCTGAGCGGCGGCGAGGCGCAGCGCATCCGGCTTGCGACGCAGATCGGCTCGAGCCTGATGGGCGTGCTCTACATCCTGGACGAGCCGTCGATCGGGCTTCACCAGCGTGACAACGCGCGGCTGATCGCCACCCTCGTGCGGCTGCGCGAGCTCGGCAACACGCTCCTCGTCGTGGAGCATGACGAGGAGACGATCCGGGCCGCGGACTGGGTCGTCGACATCGGTCCGGCGGCGGGGGAGCACGGTGGCCGGCTCATCCATTCAGGCCCGCTCGACGCGCTCCTGGAGAACCGTCGGTCGATCACCGGGGCGTACCTGCGCGGCGAGAAGAGGGTCCCGATTCCACGGAGACGGCGGAACGGGAAGCGTGACGCCCTCGTCGTGCGTGGCGCGCGAGAGAACAATCTGAAGGGGATCGACGTCCGGTTTCCACTCGGCAAGTTCGTGGCGATCACCGGCGTCAGCGGCTCCGGAAAGTCGAGCCTGGTGACGCAGATCCTCCACCCGGCGCTTGCCCAGCGCATCTGGGGATCGCGCGAGCCAGCCGGCAAGCATGACCGGATCGAGGGCGTCGACCTGATCGACAAGGTGATCCAGATCGACCAGTCGCCGATCGGGCGCACGCCGCGCTCGAACCCGGCCACGTACACCGGCCTGTGGGGCCCGCTGCGCGAGCTGCTGGCGGCGGTGCCGGAGTCACGCCTGCGTGGCTACAAGCCCGGGCGATTCAGCTTCAATGTCAAGGGCGGCCGCTGCGAGGCGTGCCAGGGCGCCGGGATCGGCCAGATCGAGATGCACGTCCTGCCGGACGTCTACGTCGCGTGCGAGGTCTGCAAGGGGAAGCGGTACAACCGCGAGACGCTCGAAATCCACTACAAGGGCAGGAACGTCGCCGAGATCCTGGAGATGACGGTCGAGGAGGCGCTGAAGTTCTTCGAGGCGGTGCCATCCATCCGCAACAAGCTGCAGACCCTGTTCGACGTGGGGATGGGCTACGTCCACCCCGGCCAGCCGGCCACGACCCTGTCCGGGGGCGAGGCGCAGCGCGTCAAGCTCGCCACGGAGCTCTCGAAACGAGCCACCGGCAAGACGCTCTACATCCTGGACGAGCCCACCACGGGCCTCCACTTCGACGACGTTGCCCGGCTGCTGGCCGTTCTCGGCCGCCTGGTGGAGAGCGGCAACACGGTCGTCGTCATCGAGCACAATCTCGACGTCATCAAGACGGCGGACTGGGTGATCGACCTCGGTCCCGAGGGCGGGGACAAAGGCGGTGAGCTGGTGGCCTCCGGAACGCCCGAGCAGGTCGCGAAGGTCGCTGCATCGCACACCGGCCGCTACCTTCGTACCGCCCTCGGCATGGCCGAGGCTGCTCAGACCGAACCAGATGCTCCCCGCCGGCGTCGCCGCGAGCCGATGGCCGCCGCCACCTGACGCAGGTCGTCCACGTTGACTCGGCCGTCGGAACCTCATGCGCGAGCCGTGAGGGTGAAGCCCATCTCGGCCAGGAAAGGCGACGGACGCCGCGGATCGAAGCCGAGGATGAGCTGGCGCGTCGCGCGGGTGAGAGCGACGTAGGCAAGTCGTCGCTCCTCCTCCAGGGCGCGCTCGGGGTCCTCGGCATCCATGATCGAGCGGCGGTTCGGGATGCGATCGGCCTCGAAGCCGATGAGGACGACCGACTCCCACTCTCGACCTTTCGAGGCATGCACCGTCGCCAGCTCCACCGTTGCAGACGGATCGCGCAGGGCAGCGATTCGTGCCCTGGCAGCATCGTAGGCCGATACGAACGCATCGACGCGCGAGAATCCCGTCGCCCACCCGAGAAGCGCGTCGAGCGCGCCGTGGTCCTCGTCGCCGAGATGGTCAGATGCCGGGTTGTCACGTGACCATCCGCGACCAGCACGCAACCGGCGGAGGACGTGGAACGGATGCTCCCGTGTTTCGAGCGTCCGCGCGGCCTCGATGAGCGCCGTGATGCGCTCGTTCTCGACGATCGGCGGGATGGCCGTGGCATGGCGGACGCCCGCGTGCACCAGGACGAGGAGGATCGGCGTGAGCTCGCCACGGGTACGCGAGAGGAAGCAGAGGGTGCGCCCGGCGGCTTCCTCGACGGCAGCGAGTCGCGCCAGGGCATCGGTCCATCCCGGTCCGGTGGTGTTCCAGGCCGTGATCGCGGCATCGCTGCCCGCGGCGTTCGCGGGCGCGCGGATCGGCTTCTCGAACCGCTCGCGGTTCACGGCGACCATGCGCGCCGAAGCCGCGACGACGGGCGTGGGGCACCGGTAGTTCGTCGCCAGCATCACGCGGCGTGCATCGGGGTAATCGACGGAGAATCGCAGGATGCGGCGCACGTCGGCGAGGCGCCAGGCGTAGATGGTCTGGTCGTCGTCACCGACCACGAACAGGTTGTCCTCGGGCAGGGCAAGGAGGCGAACGAGCCGCAGCTGCGCCGCGTCGACGTCCTGGAACTCGTCCACGCAGACGTGGCTGAATCGAGACTGCCACCGTCGACGGAGCGCCGGCTCGGACTCGAGGAGGTCGCCGGCACGCACCACGAGGTCGTCGAAGTCGACGGCGCCCCGGATGCGCAGCAGCTCGGCGTAGGCCTCGAAGACCGGAAGGGCATCCTCGGGCGGGGCGCGCCCCTCGATCTTGAGCGCCGAGAGGCTGGTGTCGAGCTGCGATGGCTCCATGGGCGTGAGGGTCGGCGTCTTCGCCACCACCCGCCGGCGAGCCGCTCGCAGCAGCGGCAGACGGTCGGCGACGATGTCGCGGCCCTCGCCGGCGTCCAGCAGGACCTGCCGTGCCAGCGCGTGGAGGGTTCGTACGTCGATCGAGGTGGCGGTCGGGACGGACGCCGCGAGGCGCCGCTCGACACGCACCGCGAGGTCGAGGGCCGCGTCGCGGTTGAAGGTCACCACGCAGATGCGCTCGGGTGCAACGCCGCGCGAGAGCAGGACAGCCAGCCGGGCGACCATCGTGGTGGTCTTGCCGCTTCCCGCCGGGGCGATGATCTGCGCGGGCCCGTCCGGCAGGGTCGCCGCAGCTCGCTGCTCGGGATCGAGCGCCCCGAGGATCGGCTCGAGCAGGGTGTGTGCCGAGAGGGTCGCGTGAAGCGCCATGTCGCGACCATACGCGGGCTCGCTTACCAGCCTGTTACGGCTCGGTTACCCGTGCTGACGTCCTTGCGCGGACGGGTCACCGGCGGCCGAGCGGCCAAGGCCGTATCCTGTCCGCCGTCGCCCACCCGACCGACAGAGACCGAGCATACCGATGAGGCACGCGTGAGACGACAGGCCCAATACGCCGCCGGCGACGATACCGTGCCGTATGACCGCGAGCTGATCCGCTCGGGCGGGGCGTCGCAGCGCAGCCATCGACGCCGGCAGGCGTCGTCCAGGCCACCACCCCGCCGGCGCGCGCCGAGGACGCATGACCGGGGCTCGTTCGGACGCACGCTTCGCCGCGTCCTCCTGTTGGTGCTGCTGGTCGTGATCGTGGGCGTCGTGCTGCTCTTCCTGCGTGCCGCGACCTTCAATGCGGCCGTCTCGAGCGCAGCGTTCCCGTCGAGCGCCCTCCTGTGGGACCTCAACGGCAGCGAACGGGTGAACGTCCTGATGGTCGGCTACGGCGGCGGTGACCATGAAGGCGCCTACCTCGCCGATTCGATCCAGGTGCTCTCGATCGACCCGACCACCGACACGACCACCACGGTGCCGATCCCGCGCGACCTGTGGATCGAGGGGATCGGCGCGTTCAGCCAGAACGCCAAGGTGAACGAGGTCTACGCTGCGGGGCACGCATCCGCGGATGGGGAGGAGGCCGACCGGCTCGACCGCGCCGGCGAGCTGATGGCCGAGGTCCTCACCGAGGTCACCGGCCTGGAGATCGACCACTGGCTGGCGATCGACTTCGCCGGATTTCGGGACATGGTCGACGCGGTCGGCGGCGTGACCGTCGAGAACCCGGTCGCGTTCGACTACACGACGATCGAGGATCTCCACGAAGCGGGTCGGTGGGACATGGGCGGCTTCCCGGCCGGCGAGATCCATCTGAATGGCGATGAGGCGCTCGCCTACGCACGAGCCCGATATACGAGCGTGGTCGGGGAGTCGACCGACTTCGCGCGCTCGGTGCGGCAGGCTCGCATCCTCGGCGCGCTGCGGGGAGAGCTGGGCAATGGCGGCATCGGCTCCATCCTGCCCGGCCTGGGGCTCATGGATGCCATGGAGCAACGTGTCCGAACCGACCTATCGGCGATCGACCTCTTCCTCCTGTCGTCGCATCTGTCGAGCGATCGACGCGTCGAGCTCACCGAGGACGTGGCGCTCACCGCCACCACGAACACGATCGGCCAGTACATCTTGGTCCCGTCGGGTTGGGCCGGCGCGGGTGACTACGGGGGCCTCCAGCGCTATCTCGCGACCGAGCTGGCCGCAACCGTCGAGACCAGCGCGACCGATGCGCCGTAGGCGGCGCCTGCGAATGGTCGACGCTCCTCGCCTCCTCATCGGCGGCGCGGTCCAGTTCGCATCCCTCTTCACTGGCAGATACCAGCGCAGCGAAGGCGCGCACGTGCTGGCCACCGATGACGATGGCCGCATCCTGGTGGTGCAGACGACCTACCTGGGCCCTGGCTGGATGCTGCCGGGCGGGCGGGTGGAGCGCTCGGAGTCGCCGCACGTCGCGGCGGCGCGCGAAACACGCGAGGAGACCGGCCTGCTCGTCGACATCGATCGGCTCGCGCTGCTCGACGCGCGGACCCCTTCGAGCGTGAGCTACGTCTTCCGCGGCACGGTGGTCGGTGGCGAGCTCGATCCGCAGTTCGGGGAGATCGCCGAGGCGGGCTGGGCCGATCGGGATGAGATCGCGAAGACATCGGTGCCGCTCGCCCAGCTTCTCGAACTGATCGATGATGCGGGAGACGGCGTCGTCTACCTGGGGCTCCATCAGCGACGTCGTTGATCGCCTCGGACTGACCGCCGGGCGGGGCTACCGTGCAACGAGGCCATCCGAGGAGCCAGCTCCGGCGCGATGGACCCCGTGCTGCGGGCAGACGGCGACGCAGGGTCCGCTCGATGGTCGATAGCCCCGCGCGACGGGCGAGCAAGCCGCCCAGACGGCATGGTCGGCCGCGGAGCCTAGAATCGAGGCATGAGTCCTCAGCGCGCGCTCTCCGCATCGCTGCGCGCCAACCTGCGACGCCTGCCCACGACACCGGGCGTCTACCTCATGAAGAACGCCGATGGGCGAGTGCTCTACGTCGGCAAGGCCGATGCCCTGCGCAATCGCGTTCGCTCGTACTTCACCGCGCGCGGACCGGAGGACGCGCGGATCGTGCGCATGGTGACCGAGGTCGCCGACGTCGAGTACATCGTGCCAGAGACGGTCAGCGAGGCCTATCTCCTCGAGAGCAACCTGATCAAGGAGCATCGGCCGCGCTTCAACATCCGCCTGCGCGACGACAAGAGCTACCCGTTCGTGAAGATCACCCTGGGCGAGGACTTCCCGCGTATCGTGCGCACGCGAAGGCTGGTGCGCGACGGAAGCCGGTACTTCGGGCCGTACGCGAGCGCGTCGAGCGTGGACGAGACGCTCAAGCTGCTGCGCAAGATCTTCCCGTTCCGCACATGCAACCTCGACATCCCCGAGGGAAAGCGGGTGCTCGAGCGACCGTGCCTGCTCTACTACATCAACCGATGCCAGGGCCCGTGCATCGAGGCCATTCCGAAGCCGGACTACCGTGCCACGATCGGGCAGATCGTCGACTTCCTCGACGGCCGGCAGGAGCCGATCGCTGCGCAGCTGCGCCGCGAGATGAACGCCAACGCGGAAGCCCTGCGCTACGAGCAGGCCGCCGTCTCACGCGACAAGCTGCGCGCCGTCGAGCGCACGATGGAGCAGCAGAAGATGGCTGCCTTCAGCCGCGCCGAGCACGACGTCATCGGCATGGCGCGGGAGGACGACGATGCCTGCGTCCAGGTCATGCAGGTTCGCACCGGCAAGCTCATCGGCCGCGAGCACTTCATCGTCGAGGGTGCACGCGACGTTCCCGATGCCGAGGTGCTCGGCTCCTTCCTCCAGCAGTACTACGCCAGCACCGATGCCGTCCCGCGCGCGCTGCTCACCCCGCTGATGCCGGCCGAGGCGGACGACCTGGCCGCGTATCTGGCCGACCGTCGCGGCGTGCGCGTCACCATCACGGTGCCAGAGCGCGGCGAAAAGCGACGGCTCGTCGCCCTGGCGACCGGCAACGCGATCGAGGCGCTCGCGCGCGAACGCGCCGAGTGGATGGCCGACACCGCCAGGCGCGACGAGGCGCTCGTCGAACTGGCCTCCGCGCTGGGCCTCCCGCATCCGCCCGAGCGCATCGAGTGCTACGACATGAGCAACATCCAGGGAACGAGCGCCGTCGGCAGCATGGTCGTCTTCCTCGACGGGCGGCCGGAGCCGAAGGAGTACCGACGCTTCCGGATCCGTTCCGGCGACACGCCCGATGACTTCCGGATGATGGCCGAGGTGCTGCGCCGCCGATTCAGCCGGGTGGCCAGGCTGCGCTCAGAGACCGGCGCGCTCTCCCTCGACGCGGTCGGCGCGGACGAGGTCCCGGAGGAGGATGCCGACCGGCCCAGGGAAGCCGGCTGGGCGGTGCCCGACCTCGTGATCGTGGATGGCGGGAAAGGGCAGCTTTCGGCGGCGGTCGGGGTCATGAACGAGCTCGCCATCACCGACGTGCCGCTGGCGGGCCTGGCGAAGCGCTTCGAAGAGCTCCACGTCCCGGACCAGTCGGCGCCGGTCGTGCTGCCCCGTCGCTCACAGGCGCTCTACCTCGTGCAGCGCATCCGCGACGAGGCGCATCGGTTCGCCATCACGTATCACCGCGACGTGCGTGGCAAGCGCGCGCTGCGCAGCGAGCTCGACGACGTCGCCGGCATCGGTCCGGGCCGCAAGAAGGCACTGCTCAAGCGATTCGGGTCGGTGCGGCGCATCCGGGAGGCGTCGCTGGACGAGGTGGCGGAGACGCCGGGCATCAGCCGTGACCTCGCAGAGCGCCTCAAGGCCCGGCTCGCTCGCGAGGGGATGCTGGCATGAGGCCGTCCGGCGCCGGGACGTTGGCGTCGCGTCGAGTCGTCACCGGCTCGTTCTGACGACCGTAGGGACCGGGGGCCGAGCGTGGCGATGCTGCGGCATAGGTTTGCGGTTGTTTTCCGAGCGAGCCTGGGCCTCCGAGTCGGCCAGCGTCGTCAGGATGGACCAATGGCGAGTGCGTGAATGCGCTGGCCAGCCCACGGAGGCATGCAGACGAGGTCGGCTATACTCATCGTCGCCCGCCGCTGGTGAAGCGGCGTGTTTCGTGTCCGAGGCATCCCGCGCCCGCACGAGATTCCGCACGATCTGAGGACGCACCGCCGCAGCATGACCTGGCGCCGCATCGCCCCGTGGACCATCGGGGTCATCGCCCTCGTGGCGATCTTCATCGACCTCCCGCGCACGACGCTCGGCCTCGCCTGGCTGCCCGACGAGGTCGGCGGGGTCGAGTTCCGCACCGTGCTCGGTCTCGATCTCCAGGGCGGGCAGCGCGTCACGCTCGAGGTCCAGCCGCAGAGCGAGACCGAGATCACCGACGAGGACGTTGAGGTGGCGCGCGACACGATCGAGCGCCGCGTGGCCGGCATCGGTGTCAGCGAACCCCAGGTGCGCACCGAGACCGCCGGCGATGGATCCCGGCGCATCGTGGTCGAGGTGCCGGGCGTCAGCGACCCGCGCCAGGTTCGCGACCTGGTGGGGTCAACCGGGCAGCTCCAGTTCATCGACCCCATGGGCCAGCAACTGACGGATGACCAGGACATCGGACCGCTCCTCGAGCAGGGCGCCGTCCGCGAGATCTTCAACGGCGGCGAGATCGTGACGGGAAGCGTGGCCCCCGATGTCGGTTCGGGCAACCAGATCGGCGTCTCGTTCAACCTCTCGGACCGCGGGAGCGATGTCTGGTGCCAGTTCACGACGGCCAACACCGGCCGTCCTGGGCCGATCGCGCTCGACGGCAGGGTGATCACCACGCCGAACATCCAGCAGCCGATCTGCGGCGGGACGACGATCATCACGGTCGGGACGGCGACCCCGGAGAACGAGACCGAGCGGACGAACCTCTACAACACGCTCCGCTTCGGCGCGCTGCCGGTGTCGCTCACCGAGATCGGCTTTGACGACGTCGATCCGACCCTCGGGGCGGACTTCCTCGTCCAGGCCCTCATCGCCGGTGCCGTCGGACTCCTGCTCGTCATGCTCTTCATGATCGCCTACTATCGGCTGCCCGGCCTGCTCGCCGCGCTCGCGCTCGTCTTCTACGCCCTCGTCACCTACGCCATCTTCCGCATCATCGGCGTGACGCTCACGCTCGCCGGCGTGGCCGCTTTCATCCTCAGCGTCGGCATGGCGGTCGACGCCAACATCCTCATCTTCGAGCGCATGAAGGAGGAGATCCGCGCCGGCAAGACGCTCGGACCGGCGATCGAGGCCGGATTCAATCGCGCCTGGTCGAGCATCCTCGACTCGAACGTGGCCTCGCTGCTGGTGGCCGGCTGGCTGTACTGGCAGGGAACGACCGTCGTGCGCGGTTTCGCCCTCGTCCTCATTCTCGGCGTGCTGGTCAGCATGTTCAGCGCGGTCACCGTGACCCGGACGCTGCTCCGATTCGTCACTCGCACCAGCTGGGGCCGCCGGCTGGAGCTCTACCACGTGGAGCGCTGACCCCATGTACGACATCGTCGGCAAGCGCAACCTGTGGTTCGTGATCAGCGCGATCCTCACCATTCCCGGCCTGCTCTTCATCATCCTGGGCGGCCTCCGCCCCTCGATCGACTTCACCGGCGGTACCGAGTGGGAGGTCCGCTACGCGGATGAGCCGACCGCGGCGGAGATGTCTGCCACGCTCGCGGACCTCGACTACGAGGACGCCCTCGTCACGCAGCTTTCCGAGGGTTTCCTGCGGATCCGCACCGACCCGATCGACCTCACCCCCGCCGAGACGCCGGCACCGTCAGCGTCGTCATCGGCGTCGCCCTCAGTGCAGGCGTCGGGCTCCGCGGTCCCATCGGCATCGGCCTCGATCGAGCCGTCCGCCGAGCCTTCGGGCAGCGTCGCACCACCGGCGAGCGCATCGGCAGAGCCATCGCCGGCGCCGATCGCCGAGGGGACCGAGTTCGCCGACCTCGAGGGTCAGCTGGAGGAAGTGTTCGGCCCCGGCGAGCCGCGCAGCCTTCGGACCGTCGGACCGATCATCGGCGCCGATCTCATCCGCAGCTCGGCGATCCTCATCATCATCGGCGAGCTCTTCCTCCTCGGCTATCTGTGGATGCGCTTCGGCTTCCGCTTCGGTACCGCCGCGATCGTGGCGTTGCTCCACGACGTGATCCTGGTGGTCGGGACATTCGCGATCCTCGGCTTCCTGTTCAACGTGGAGTTCGACGCGCTCTTCGTGACCGCCCTGCTCACGATCATCGCGTTCAGCGTGCATGACACGATCGTCGTCTTCGACCGGATCCGCGAGAACCGGATCCGCCACGCCGGCGAGTCGTTCGGGGCGATCGTGAACCACTCCATCCTGCAGACGATGAGCCGCTCGATCATCACATCGATCACCGTGGCGGTGACGCTCGGCGCGCTCGTCCTGCTCGGCCCTCCGACCATCCGGACATTCGGTCTCGCCCTGTTGCTCGGCGTCGTGAGCGGCACCTACTCGTCGATCTTCAATGCGGCCCAGATCCTGGTCGCCTGGAACGAATGGGACGCCAAGCGCAGGGGCCGCCCGGCTCGCGCCTGACGCCCGCGTAACGGAACCGTAAGCGGCGGGTAAGCGGGCACGGCTACCATGGCGTCGTGATCGCTCCGCGCCTGGAATGGCTGCTCCCGGAACCCCTGGCGGAGCCTCCCGCGTTCGCCGGCTTCGGACGCCCGGTCTCGACGCTCCTCGCTCGCCGCGGATTCATGGACGATACGGGCCTCCGGGCCTTCCTCCAGGCAGGCGGCGGTGCGCTCCATGACCTGTCACGCATGGCCGATGCGGAACGCGCGCTCGATCGGATCGATGCGGCCCTGGCCTCCGGCGAGCGCATCGCGATCTGGGGGGATTACGACGCCGATGGAATGACCGCCATCGTGGTGTGGGTCACGGCGCTGCGCCGGCTCGGTGCCGACCCGACGCGGTACGTTCCGTCGCGCCTCGCCGAGGGCTACGGGCTCTCGGAGAGCGGTCTCCGCCGGCTGGCGGATGCGGGCGTGCGCCTGGTGATCACCTGCGACTGTGGCGTGAGCAACGGCGCGGAGGTGGAGGTTGCCCGGGCGCTCGGCCTCGACGTCGTCATCACTGACCATCACCTCCCCCCACCAGTCCTGCCCCGCGCGGTGGCCGTGGTCGATCCGCATCGGCCCGACTGCGCGTATCCGGACCCCGACCTCACCGGCGCCGGCCTCTCCTACAAGCTCGCTGCGGCGCTGCTCGCGCGCCACCAGGTCTCGACCGAGGGACTTGCGGCGATCGCGGCGATCGGGACGGTGGCCGACATGGCGCCGATGACCGGCGAGAGCCGTGCGATCGTCAGGCTCGGCCTCGACGAGCTGGCACGCACGTCGCATCCGGGGCTGCGCGCGCTCCTGGCTCGCTCGTGCGAGTCGCCTGGTCAACCGACCGCTCGCGACCTGGGCTTCGGCGTCATTCCACGCATCAATGCCGCCGGACGGATCGCCGATGCCGAGCTCGCCATGTCGCTGCTGCTCGAGGACGATGCGGTCCGCGCCGAGGCGCTGGCCGACGAGCTCGAGCTCGTCCACGTTCGACGACGAGAGATGACGACGGCGGCAATCGACACCGCGCGGGCGCTGGCCGAGGCGCGGCCCGGAACGGCCCCACTCGTCGTCCGCGACGACGCGTGGGCACCCGGACTGCTCGGGCTGGTGGCCGGACGGCTTGCCGACGAGCTGGCACGACCGGTGGTGGCGGCGGCGCTGGTCGGCGACGAGGTGCGTGGCTCGGTGCGCGCGCCGGTCGACTTTCACGTCGGCGCCGCGCTCGAGGCATGCGGCGTGCACCTGACCAAGCGCGGCGGCCACGCAGCGGCGGGCGGGTTCAGCCTGCTCCCATCCGCGTGGACGGCATTCGAGGGAGCGTTCGGTGCGCTGCTCCGTCCACTGGGAGCAGGTGCCGGAGCGCAGATCCAGCGACCCGGGCGGCAGGTCGTCGACCTCGTCTTGCCGGCGCGATACCTCGGATGGGAGCTGGCGGATGAGCTGGGGCGGCTCGCACCATACGGCCCGGGCCACCTCGAGCCCGTGCTCGCGGTCACCGGCCTGCGGGTCGGCAGCGTGCGCCGGGTTGGTGCGCGAGAAGCACATCTCTCCTTCCGGATGCTGCGTGGCGTCGAGACGATCGATGCGATCGCGTTCGGGATGGAGATCGACCGAGCCGTCCCGGAGGAGGGAGCCGCCGTGGATCTCGTCGGCACGCTCGAGCGCGATACGTTCGGTGGCATGGCGCGGCTGCGGCTCCGGGTGATCGACTATGCAGGGGCGGCGTCGTCGCCCCTGCTGGCGCGACGCGCGCCCCCGGCCGAGCTGGCGCGCGCGGGGTGATCGCGCCACTGGATCGGCTCCGCGCCAGGCGGCTGGCGCTTGGGGCACCGCTCTGCCTTGGCATCGATCCGCACCCCGACCAGCTACCGGACGGGATCCCGTCGACCGTCGGCGGCGTGGAGTCCTTCGCGCGCGGCGTCCTCGAGGCGGCCGCGACCCACGCCGTTGCGGTCAAGATCAACGTCGCCTTCTTCGAAGCCCTCGGCAGCGCGGGGTGGTCGGCGCTGGAGCGGGTCCGCAGCGACGTTCCGAGCGACGTGCTCTGCATCCTAGACGCGAAGCGCGGCGACATCGGCTCAACGGCGGAGCGCTACGCCGCCGGCCTGTTCGGTCATCTCGACGCGGACGCCGTCACGCTCTCGCCCTACCTCGGCGAGGACGCCATCACCCCCTTCCTCGACTACCCGGAGCGTCTCGTCTACCTGCTGGCACGGACGAGCAACCCATCGGCGGCGCGGCTCCAGGACGTGATCACAGAAGGCGAGCCGCTCCACCTGCGGGTGGCGCGGTGGGCGGCGGCGACCTGGGATGACGGTCGCGTCGGCCTGGTGGTGGGTTCGACGGCACCCGGCGAGCTCGTCCATCTGCGCGGCAGCGTGCCGGGTCCGGCCTTCCTGGTTCCCGGCGTCGGGGCGCAGGGCGGTGAGCTCGTGGCGTCGGCGCGGGCGTGCGACGGTGCCTGGGCACCGGGGGTCGTGTCGGTGTCCCGCGGGATCGCGGGCGCGTCACGCGGTGCCGATTGGCGTCAGGCCGCCGCTCGAGCGGCAGAGGGGCTGGGCGCCCAGATGCGGGAGGCGGTGCTACACTCGGAGGCCACTGCTGTCCGGCCCACCACGGAGGTTCGCGACTAGATGCCGATTCCCGGCCCGATGGAGCTCATCCTGCTGCTGGTGATCGTCCTGATCATCTTCGGCCCCGGCAAGCTGCCTGACATCGGCAACGCGGTCGGAAAGGGGATCCGTGAGTTCCGCAAGGCGTCGAACGAGCTCGAGGAGTCCGTGCGCGGGGAGCCGAAACAGACTTCATCGTCGGACGACCGCTCGGCCAGCGAGACGACCAAGCACTGAGGCCATCCGCCTCTGGCGCCGCGCGGCGTGCCGACCGTGACGTCTGAGACGCCCGCGCCCGACGACGCGACGATGAGCCTTCTCGGGCATCTCGAGGAGCTGCGCAGCCGCATCATCGTGATCGCCATCACGATCGTGCTGGCCGGCATCGTGGGTTTCTTCCTTTCCGAGCCGATCATCGGGATCCTTCGCGCCGCGTTGCCCGAAGGCAAGCAGACCCTGATCCAGATCAGCGTGGGGGAGTCGCTGGCCGTACGCCTGCGCGTGGCGCTGTACGTCGGGCTCGCGTTCTCGGTGCCGGTCATCCTCTACGAGGTCTGGCGCTTCGTGACGCCAGGCCTGACGAAGCGGGAGCGACGGCTGATCTGGCCGCTGCTGATCGTTGCCGTGCTGCTCTTCGTCCTCGGACTCGGGCTCGGCTACTTCGTCCTCCCGTTCGCGCTCGACTTCCTCCTGTCGCTCACCCTGCCGGGCGTCGAGGACCAGCTCAGGCTGAGCGAGTACGTCTCATTCGTCTCGACCGTCATGCTCGCATCCGGGCTCGCATTCCAGTTCCCGGTCCTCCTGCTCCTCCTCGCGCGGGTGGGGATTCTCAACTACCGCTTCCTATCCTCGCGTCGCCGTTGGGCCATCCTGCTGATCGTCCTGTTCGCGATCGTGGCCACCCCCGGGGGCGATCCCCTGAGCTCGATCATCCTCTCGCTCGTCATGTACGCCCTGTTCGAAGGCACGCTGCAGCTGATTCGCCGGGTGCGCCCGTGAGCGTCTGGCTCCTGACCGACGCGGCGATGGACGAGCACGCCACGGCCGGGCACCCCGAACGCCCTGACCGCCGCGGAGCTGCTGCCGATGGGGTCCGCGACGCCGCCGGTCACTCACTGGTCGAGCCGGCCGTCGAGCCGATCGACCGCGACGTGCTCGAGTCGATCCACGATCCGGCGTACCTCGACCTCCTGGATGACGCGGCGGAGCGCGGCGGTGGTTGGCTCGACGCCGACACCTACATCGTCCAGGGCTCGATCCGCGCCGCGGCGCTCGCGGCGGGCGCGACGCTCCAGGCAGCGCTGGCGGCGGCCACGGGTGCCGCGGAGGTGGCCTTCGCGGTCGTACGCCCACCGGGGCACCATGCCACGCGGGAGCGGGGGAGCGGCTTCTGCCTCATCAACAACGTGGCGGTGGCGGTGGCCGGGCTGCGCGCCCGCGGCGTCGCGCAGCGCATCGCGATCATCGACTGGGACGTGCACCACGGTGACGGCACACAGGCGATCTTCAACGAGGATCCAGCGCTGTGCTATGCATCGACGCACCAATCACCGTTCTATCCCGGCACCGGCCATCGCGCCGAGACCGGGTGCGGGCCGGCGGTGGGCACGAAGCACAACCGTCCGCTGCCTGCCGATAGCGGCAACGACGCCTTCACCACGGCCTGGCAGGAGGATCTGGTGCCCGCGATCGAGGCGTTCGAGCCAGACGCGCTGCTGGTCTCCGCCGGCTACGACGCCCACGTCGACGACCCGCTGGCCAGCCTCGAGGTGACGGAGCATGGGTACGAGGAGGTCGCGATGCAGGTCGGCGCCCTGAGCCGTCGGCTCGGTCTCGGCGGCGTGGGGCTCACGCTCGAGGGGGGATACGGCCTCGACGCGTTGCGGGGCTCCGCTGCCGCCACGGTGCGGGGGATCCTGGCCGGCCGTGCGGCAGAGACGGTCCGAGGGTGACATCGGACTATACTCGTGGCCCGTTTCGAGCACGGAGGGAGAGGTGGCGCGCAGCGTGGCGATCCAGGATGAATCGTCGGAGCCCGCGTCGTCGCGCGTCCAGGACAGCGCCGCAGGCATCGAGCATCTCCTCGTCATCAGCGGCCTCTCCGGCGCCGGAAAGAGCCAGGCGAGCAAGCTCTTCGAGGATCTTGGCTACTCGTGCGTCGACAACCTGCCGCCGGCCCTGCTCGATGACTTCCTCGCCCTGCGGCGGACCGAGCCCGATCGCTACCGGCGCTCCGCGCTCGTGCTCGACATTCGCGCCGGGGACCCGGCGCCGGCCATCGAACGCGCCGCCGCCGCGCTGTCGTCGGAGGGATCGAAGCTGGAGCTCATCTACCTCGAGGCGAGCGACGCCAGCCTCGGGAGCCGCTTCAGCGAGACGCGGCATCGTCACCCGTTGCAGGCCACGCGAAGCGGCGTCCAGGCCAGCATCGCCGAGGAGCGACGCCGCCTGGCGCGGACGCGCGACCTGGCGAACCACGTGATCGACACGAGCGGCCTCTCGATCGGCCAGCTCAAGGACCGGCTCTTCGCCGTCGTGCCACGGGCATCAGGATCGGACGAGCTCCGGATCGACATCGTGACCTTTGGCTTCAAGTACGGGATCCCGCTCGAGGCAGACCTCGTGTTCGACGTCCGATTCCTGACCAACCCGTACTGGGATCCGCAGCTGAAGCCGCTCTCCGGCCTGGAGGGGCCGGTGCGCGACTTCGTGCTGTCGCAGCCGGCTGCGCGTCGCTTTCTCGAGCTGGTGACCGAGCTGCTGGAGCTGACCGTCCCCGCGTACCGCGCCGAGGGCAAGGAGCAGCTGCGCCTGGCATTGGGGTGCACGGGTGGGTATCACCGATCGATCGCCCTCGCCGAGGAGCTGGCCGGGCGGCTGGCGGCGATGTCCGGGACGTCAGTGGCCGTCTTCCACCGGGAGCTCGAGCGATGAAGGGACCACGGCTGCCGCGCTGGCTCTATCCCGGGATGCACCTCAAGCGCTGGCTCGTCATGCTGCTCAGCGGCATTGCCATCCTGGGGCTCGGTGCGGCGATCTTCATCCGCGACCTCTACCGAACCAACGCGGCCGACGAGATCCCGATCGTCTACTGGGTGACCGGCGCCTGGTTGGAACCGGAGCTGCGCGCCGCATTGGTGGCGTTGCTCGGAATCGGGCTGACCGGCATCGGCTTCTGGGGGCTCATGCGGTCGGTCATCTCGCCGTTCGTGGCGCGCGGTGACAGCGTCATGGAGGTGCTCTACACGAAGCGCTACCTGGCTCGGGGGCCGCGGATCGTGGCGCTCGGTGGGGGCACCGGCCTCTCGACGCTGCTTCGCGGCCTCAAGGGCTACAGCGCCAACATCACGGCGGTGGTGGCGGTCGCCGACGACGGAGGCAGCTCGGGCCGACTGCGCCAGCAGCTCGGCATCGTGCCGCCGGGTGACATCCGCAACTGCATCGCCGCCCTCGCGGATGCCGAGCCGCTGATGACCCAGCTCATGCAGTACCGCTTCCCGCAGGGCTCCGGGCTCGACGACCACGCCTTCGGCAACCTGTTCATCGCGGCCATGACGGCGATCACTGGAGACTTCGAGGAGGCAGTCCGCCAGTCGAACCGGGTTCTCGCGGTTCGCGGGCAGGTGCTGCCGGCCACGAGCGTCCCGCTCAACCTGTCCGCCCAGCTCGTTTCGGGCCGTCACCTGTATGGGCAGGTCGGCATCACGCGGGCCGGGGAAGCGATCGAGCGGGTTTTCATCGAGCCCGATGACGTGCGCGCGACCCCGGAGGCGCTCGAGCGCATCCTCGAGGCCGAGATCATCGTCATCGGCCCCGGGAGCCTGTTCAGCAGCGTCCTGCCGAATCTGCTCATCAGCGACGTGCGCGACGCGCTCGCCGCCGCCACCGGACTGAAGGTGTACGTCTGCAACGTCGCGACGCAGCCGGGCGAGACGGAGAGCCTGACGGCCAGCCAGCACCTGCGGGCGCTCTTCGCGCACGTCGGCGACGACCTCGTCGACTACGTGATCCTCAACCGCAATGCGAATGCGCGCCGCCCGGCTGGCTGGCGCGCGGAGCCGGTCGAGGTCGACGTGCGGCGCCTCGAGGAACTGCCGGTCGTCATCGTCGAGGAGGACGTCATCGACTCGGCCAATGCGCACCGCCACGACCCGGCCAAGCTGGCGGCCGCCATCATGCGGCTGCAGCAGGAGGACCGCATCGAACGACCGCGGCAACGTCGGGTTCGACGGTCGGCGGCGAATGCCTCCTGAGCGGTTCCGTGCTCCTCGCCGGTGAGGTGAAGGGGGAGCTTGCCCGCATCCAGCCGGCCCGGATCTGCTGCCGTCGAGCCGAGCTCCTCGGACTTCTCCATGGCAGTGGCGGAAACCGGCTGCGGACACTCGATCACGCGACCGCGCGAACGGCGGTGACCCTGGCCAGCTCACTCGAGATTCCCGCCGACCCGCCGCGCTCCCTCGGCGGTGATCGTGGGCGGCAACCCCGTTCGCGGCACCATCTCGTCGTCGAGGTCCCGCGCGAGCAGCTCGGGACCTGGCGCTGGGATGCCGCCCCGGGCTGCGATCGGCGTTCGTTCCTGCGCGGCATGCTGCTGGGGTCCGGCTCCATCTCGTTCGGCCGGTCCGGCGCGCACGTCGAATTCGTGCTGCTCGACGCCGATGCGGCCGAACAGCTCCAGGCCCTCCTTGCGGCGATGGCTGTCCGAGCGTTCCGCGCCGAGCGACGGGGCCATCACGTCGTCTACCTCAAGGGGCTGGACGAAATCGTGTCGCTGCTCGGGCTCGTGGGCGCCAACCGGGGCGTACTCGAGCTCGAGACGCAACGCGTCGGCCGCGACGTGCGGGCACGTCTCAACCGCCTGATCAACGCGGAGGAGGCGAATCTGGGCCGTACCGTGCGCGCCGCCGACCACCAGCTGACGGCGATCGATCGGCTCGAGGGTGACGGCACGCTGGCCCGCCTCACGCCGGCGCTGCGCGAGACGGCTGCACAGCGACGTCGCATGCCGGACGCGGATCTGGATACCCTTGCCGCGGCCCGCGGCGTCAGCCGCTGGGCTGTCAACCATCGGCTGCGCCGGCTCATCGAGCTGGCCGGTGAACTGGAGGATTGATGCGCGAACCGGTGGTCGCCGGCAACTGGAAGATGAACCCTGCCACGCTCGACGAGGCCCTCTCCCTCGCCGAGGCCGTCCAGGCCGCTGCACGGGCGGCATCCGGCATGACGACGGTCATCTGTCCTCCGACCATCTGGCTCGCCGAGATCGCGGGCGCGGTGGACGCAGCGGTCGCGATCGGCGCGCAGACGATGCATGCCGATGAGCGCGGTGCCTTCACCGGCGAGACGAGCCCGCTCATGCTCCATGGACTTGCCACGTTCGTCATCCTGGGCCACTCCGAGCGGCGGCAGTTCGACGGCGAAACCGATGAGCGGGTCGGGCGCAAGGTCGCCAGCGCGGTGGCACACGGACTGCGGCCGATCGCGGCGGTGGGGGAGCGAGCGGACGAGCGCCGGGCCGGAGCGACCTCGTCGGTCATCGACCGCCAGGTGCGCGCCGCCGTCGGCGGGCTCGAGCGGCTGTCCGGGGCCGGCCTCGTGATCGCCTACGAGCCGGTCTGGGCCATCGGGACCGGGGACGCGGCCACCGCCGAGGACGCGCAGGTGGTCTGTGCACAGATCCGGGCGATCCTGCGCGAGATTGAGCCCGGTGCCGCCGATGACGTCCCGATCCAGTACGGCGGCAGTGTCACCGCCGAGAACGCCGCGGAGCTGTTCGCGCAGCCGGACATCGACGGCGCGCTCGTCGGGGGTGCCTCGCTCAAGCCGGACCAGTTTGCCGCGATCCTTCGAGCGGCGGCGGGGGCGTGACTGTCGTACTCGTCGTCCTCGATGGTTTCGGACTCAACGATGACCCGTCGCGAAACGCGCTCCTATCGGCGTCGATGGGGAACTGGAATCGGCTCATCGGCGAATGGCCGCATTGCCGGCTCGAGGCATCCGGCGAGGCGGTCGGGCTGCCGGCGGGCCAGATGGGCAACAGCGAGGTTGGGCACCTGAACCTGGGGGCCGGCTTTCCGGTGCTCCAGGATCTACCGCGCATCAGCGCCGCGATTCGCGACGGCAGCTTCTTCGAGAACGAGGTGCTGGCTGGGATCTGCCGCGAGGTCTCGGCGAGCGGGCATCGGCTCCACCTCCTCGGCCTCGTCGGCCCCGGGGGGATCCACGCGGTCGACGAGCACATCGTTGCCATGGTCGAACTGGCGCATCGGTCCGGGATCCCGCCGGATCGCGTGCTCTTCCATGCCTTCACCGATGGTCGCGACACGCCGCCGCGCTCGGCCGACCACCTCCTCCCCGCGCTCGAGGCTCGCTTCGACGGGCGTGCCCGGGTGGCGACCGTGTGCGGGCGCTACTTCGCCATGGACCGCGACCGTCGCTGGGACCGGACCCGGCGAGCGTTCGACGCCATCGTCCACGGTGTCGGGCTGTCGGCCAGATCGCCGTCGGCAGCCGTGAACGAGGCGTACGCGCGCGGCGAGGACGACGAGTTCATCCGACCTACCGTCCTCGGCGACGTCGTTCCCGTGCTGCCGGGCGACGTTGCCGTCCACCTCAACTTCCGCGCCGATCGCGCTCGCCAGCTGTCCCGAGCGCTCGCCATGCCAGGCTTCGACGCGTTCGACCGGGGATCCGCCGCGCCGATCCAGCTCGCGACGCTGACCGAGTACGAGTCGGGCGACGGCCTGGACGCTGCCGTCGCGTTTCCGCAGGCCGCCGCCGACTCGCTCGCCGCGCTGGTTTCTCGGCTCGGGATGCGGCAGCTGCACGTGGCGGAGACGGAGAAGTACGCCCACGTCACGTACTTCTTCAACGGTGGCGTGGAGGAGCCGTTCGCCGGCGAGGACCGCATCCTGGTTCCATCCAACCGGGAGGTCTCGACCTACGACCAGGCGCCGGAGATGCGCGCCGGACCGATCACGGACCGCATCGTCGAGGCGCTCGATCGTCGAGAGCACGACATGATCGTCGCCAACTACGCCAATCCCGACATGGTCGGGCACACGGGCGTCTGGTCGGCAGCGGTGGAGGCGGCCGAGTTCGTCGACGGCTGCCTCGGCCGGCTGACGCGCGCCGCGCTGGGCGTGGGTGCCAGCCTGCTCATCACCGCCGACCATGGCAACATCGAGGAGATGCGCGATGCCGATGGGAAGCCGCAGACGAAGCACACGACCTCGCCGGTGCCATGTGTGCTGGTCGACGAGGCTCGGGCCGGTGTCCGCCTGCGCGACGGTGTTCTCGCCGATGTCGCGCCGACGGTGTGCGAGCTGCTCGGCATCCCGGGCGGGCCACAGATGACCGGCCGCTCGCTGCTCGAGGCCTGACGCGACCTCTGCTAGACTGCGCCGGCAATGCAGACCCCTCTTCTTCTCGCCCAGATGATCCTGGCCATCGCGCTCATGGCGTCCATCCTGCTCCAGCAGCGCGGCACCGGCCTGGGTGGGGCCTTCGGTGGCGAGGTCACCGCCTATCGCAGCCGACGCGGGATCGAGCGGACCCTCTTCCGGATGACCGTCGTGCTCGCCGTCCTGTTCGTGGCCTTCAGCCTCCTCAATCTGCTGCCGCAGAACTGAGCGGATGGCCGTGCTATCATCGGCCCTCGCAATCGGAACTCGCTCCGAATGCGGCCGTGCCGAGGTGGCGGAATAGGCAGACGCGCTAGGTTCAGGACCTAGTGGCCGCAAGGTCGTGTGGGTTCAAGTCCCTCCCTCGGTACCACCCTTCTGGGCCCAGGTGGCGGAATTGGTATACGCGTACGTTTGAGGGGCGTATGAGGCAACTCATCCGGGTTCAAGTCCCGGCCTGGGCACCATTCCCCTTCTGAGACCGATGCGCCGCTCGCGCTCTGCGCGAGCGGCGTCGCGCTCTCCGGCGGTGGATGGCACGATCGGCCGAGCGTGAGCACGCGCTCGACCCACGCCTTGGAGGTGGACCCTCGAGACGCCCGTGATGCGTTCTGTCAACACATCAGGGATCGTCATCGCGTTAGGGATTGTCATCCGGCGATTGGGGATGGTACTTTCGGCCCAGGATGGCATAGGCTCTTCCATCTGATTCTGCGGATCAGATGCCGTCCTGAATGCCGCCTTCGACCGAGGAGGCATCCCGACCGATTCGCTCGATGGCCAAGCGAAGCTAGCGCATGATCTGAGACCCGTTGGGGGGCGGTGCGGCGGATGGCAATTCTCGAACGGCGGGGCACTCGTGCCAAGATGAGCACGGGTCAAGGCCATCGGGTGGCACTCGGGAGCAGCCACTCCCAGGCCACGGAACTTGTCGCCTCCAAGCCGCCAACAGTGATCGTCGTCACAGCAGGCGCAGACGGTGAAATCGGCCTCATCGAGCGAGCCAGATCCGGGGATGCAGAGGCGTTCGACGCGCTTGTCGCGATCCGGCTCATGCCCACATTCCGCCTTGCGCGCTCGATTCTCGGCGGGACGGAGGAGGCGGAAGACGCCACCCAGGAGGCCTTCATCGCCGCGTGGCGCGGCCTGCCCTCCCTGCGCAAACCCGAACGTTTCGATGCATGGTTCGGGCGCATCGTCGTAAACGCCTGCCGGATGAGCATGCGCCGGCGGCCTAGAACGGTCTTTCTTTCGATCGAGTCGATCAGTGATTTCCAGCCTTCGGCGGACGATCCTCGGCTCAGCGGGCTCGGCGACAGCGATGCCCTGAACCGCGCTATCGATGCGCTTCCCGTTCAGCAACGGGCGATCCTCGCGCTCTATTACCTCGAGGATCGACCTGTGTCGACCGTCGCGATGATCCTGGGGATCCCAACCGGCACCGCGAAGTGGCGACTGTCCCGGGCGCGCACAGCCCTCAGAAGGGCGATGGCTGCGGGCGATGGCAGCGCTTCGGTTCCTGCTCGATAGCCCTGCTCGGAAGCGGCGAGAGGAGCCTCGCCCGGCAAAGGTGTCGGCGCCGCTACCTGGAGATACTGCCTGGCCGATGGCGGCCTATCCAACCGACCGGCTCCCTTCTGCATCTACTCAGGCAGCAGGGTTTACCCGTCTGGGCCTCGAGATCGTGAGATCGGAGGCGAGCAGCAAGGATGTCGCGGTTCACAGATCAGAACCTCCGGGTGGCCTTTCGTCTCCGAGCGGCGGGCCAGCCGCGTCCTGGCCTCCGCCAGCGCATTAGACACGCGACGCGCCCCGCACAAGAGCCGGAAACCGTCGCTGTCATCCATGGGACGGCACATCGCCGACCGATCCTCGCCCGATTCACCGCAATCGCAGCGGTTGCCGCCCTCCTGATCCTGGCGCCCCTGGTCGGTGCGGGGTCCGACCTTTGGCGAAGACCCGACCCGTCTCTCGGACAGCCGACCCCCGACGAGCGGACCGCGGTCGCCATCGCGTCTGCCATCAACGATGGCGAGGACGACGAGGGCGATGAAGAGGACGACGACGATGAAGGGGACGACGACGATGAAGACGACGAGGAGGACGACGACGACGAAGACGACGACGAAGACGACCCGGAAAAGTCCGAGGAGGACAGGTAGGCCCGTGCGGCCTGAGAGGGCGGAAACGCAACCAACCATGGTGCGCGGGGTCGTCGCTTCGAGCGTGAGGTTCCGGCTGCTCGTCATCGGCATCGCAGCGGCGCTCATGCTGGTCGGTGCGACACAGCTGCGGAACGCACGCGTCGACATCCTGCCCGAGTTCAGTCCGCCGTACGTCGAGGTGCAGACGGAGGCGCTCGGCCTCTCAGCTGAGGAGGTCGAGGAGCTCATCACCATTCCTCTCGAGGCCGACCTCCTCAATGGGGTGGCGTTCCTCGAGGAGATCCGGTCGGAGTCGATCACCGGGCTGTCGTCGATCGTGATGACCTTCGAGCCCGGGACGGATATCTTCGAGGCTCGGCAGGTCGTCGCAGAACGACTTACGCAGGCGCACGCCCTCCCGAACGTGTCGAAGCCGCCGGCCATGCTCCAGCCGCTGGCGACCGAGAACCGGGTCATGATGGTCAGCCTCCGTGCGAGCGACCTGTCCCTGATCGACATGTCGGTACTGGCACGCTGGAACATCCGCCCCCGTCTCATGGGCGTTCCGGGGGTTGCCAACGTGTCTATCTGGGGCGAGCGCAACCGCCAGCTCCAGGTGCTGGTCGATCCGACTGAGCTCCAGGAGCAGGGGGTCACGTTGGGCGAGGTCATCACCACGACCGGCAATGCGCTGTGGGTCTCCCCGTTGACGTTCCTTGAGTCATCCACGCCCGGTACCGGAGGCTTTATCGATACGCCGAACCAGCGATTGGGCATCCAGCACGTCCTGCCCATCCGATCGGCGGAGGATCTGGCGCGGGTCGTGGTCGAAACCGAGGACACAAGCCAGAGGCTCCGCCTCGGCGACATCGCAACCGTTGTGGAGGACCACCCGCCGCTGATCGGTGATGCGGTCGTCGGTGATGGACACGGCCTGTTACTGGTGATCGAGAAATTTCCCGGCGTCAACACCCTGGAGGTGACGCGGAGCATCGACGAGGCGCTTGCGGCGATGCTGCCAGGCCTGAGCGGCATCCAGATCGACACGACGGTGTTCCGACCGGCGAACTTCATCGAGGCCTCGATCGGCAACATCACGCTCGCGCTGCTGATCGGCTTCCTCCTCATCGCGCTGGTCCTCGGGACCCTCCTCTTTGACTGGCGAGCCGCCCTGATCAGCCTGATCACGATCCCGCTCTCCCTGGCGACCGCTGGGCTGGTCCTCCACTTTGCCGGCGCGACGCTGAACGTGATGGTCATGGCCGGATTGATCGTGGCCATCGGTGTCATCGTCGATGACGCCGCGACCAGCGTCGAGAGCGTCCTCGGTCGGCTCCGTAGGCCACAGGAGGGCGACGAGGAACGGACCCCAGCGGTACTCGTCACGCAGGCAGTCCTCGAAGGCCGCCGTCCGATCCTCTACGCCACCCTGGTCATCCTGCTGGCCCTCGTCCCGGTTTTTTTCATCGGCGGCACGGTCAGCGCGTTCCTGCCGCCGCTGGCCATCGCCTACGGGGTGGCAGTGCTCGCTTCGATGGCGGTCACGCTCACCGTTGCGCCAGCCCTGGCGGTCCTCCTCCTTTGGCGCGGTTCCGCGGCACGGCGCGAGTCGCCGATCCTGAGCCGATTGCGCGGTCATTATGGCGCCGCGCTGAGCTCATTTCTGCACCGCAGGCGACCCGGCCTGCTCACCGGCGGAGTCGCCGTGCTGGGCGTGGCCGCCCTCATCGGCCTTCTCGTGGTACCTCAGGCAAGCGGCTCCGCCTCTGTCTTGCCATCATTCAAGACCAACGAGCTGCTGATCCATTGGGACGGCGCTGCCGGTACATCCCGACCCGAGATGGCCCGCATCGTCGGCCGCGCCACGCAGGAGCTCCGAACCATCCCCGGTGTCCAGAACGTGGACGGTCACGTCGGCCGAGCCATCCTCTCCGACGCGATCACCGACGTGAGCTCGGGCGAGGTCTGGCTCACGATCGACGGCACCGCCGACCACGACCAGACGATCGCCGCGATCAGCAACACGGTCGACGGCTATCCGGGTCTGGGCAGGGCGATCGTGACGTACCCGGAGGAGCGCATCAGCGAGGTCCTCTCGGGTAGCGAGCATGACGCGGTCGTTCGGGTCTACGGCCATGAGTTATCGACCCTCCGTGATCGGGCCGAGGCGGTCCGCCAAGCGATAGCGGGCGTCGCCGGCGTTGTCGATGCCTCTGTCCTGGCTCCGGTCGAGGAGGCGGCCCTCGAGGTCGAGGTAGACCTCGAGGCGGCCCATGAGTTCGGCCTCAAGGCCGGAGACGTCCGCCGCGCAGCGACCACGCTGCTCTCGGGCATCGAGGTCGGCCTGCTCTTCGAAGAGCAAAAGGTGTTCGACGTCGTGGTCTGGGGCAAGCCGGAGCTCCGCACGAGCATCTCCAGCGTCGAGAACCTCATGATCGAAACGTCGGCAGGCGACCTCGTCCGCTTGGCCCAGGTGTCGGACGTGCGGATCGCACCCACGCCGAGTGTCATCACACGCGAGGGCGTCCGCCGGATCATGGAGGTCGGCGCGAACATCAGCGGCCGCGACGTCGGATCCGCGCTTCGCGATATAAACGTGGCGGTCGGCGCGGTCGAGTTCCCGCTCGAGTACCACGCCGAGGTGTTCAGCGAGGCAGCAAATCGAGAGGCGGCCCAGACCACGCTGCTGGCGGTGCTGGCTGGCGCGACGATCATGGTATTCCTCCTTGTCCAGGCGGTCGTCGCCAGCTGGCGTCTTGCGGCATTCGTCTTCGTCACCCTGCCGACGGCGCTCGTCGGTGGCATGCTGACCGCGTTTGCTGGAGGCGAGCTCGTCTCGATCGGTACGCTGGCAGGTCTCTTCGCGGTGCTCGCAATCAGCATCCGCACCAGCATCTCGCTCATCGATCACTTTCAGAACCTCGAGCGCACGGGGTCGGCGCATGCATTCGGCCCGCAGCTGGTCCTGGCGGGCGCCCAGGACCGCCTGGGGCCAACCCTGATGACCGTGCTCGCGGCGGCCGTTGGCGTGGTCCCATTCATTGTGCTCGGAGAGGTCGCGGGCCTCGAGGTCGTACGGCCGATGGCGATCTTCGTCCTCGGCGGGCTGATCACCTCGACGCTGTTGACGTTGTTCATCGTGCCCGACATCTATCTGCGCTCCGGTCCAAGCCCGCAGGCTGAGGCGGAGACGCTGTCGACTGAGCAGCCGGCCCTCGAGCCGACGATGGCATAGGAGCGATCGAGATGAAGCGCAGCAGCGTGTGGGTGTTCACTGGCCTGGTGATCGTCTCGCTCATGCTGACGGGCTGCAGTGATCCGGCGGAGGCGCCTGCGGACGAGGCCATCCATATCGAGGAGCTCGAGTCGGGACTCAGCACGCTGACGCTCTCGGCCAAGGCAGCCGAGCGGCTCGGCGTGCAGACGACGGAGGTCGAGGATCGCGGCGCGCAGAAAGTCGTCCCGTACGCGTCGGTGATCTACGACGCGCAGGGCGCGACCTGGGCCTACGTGGCGACCGAGCAACTCAGCTTCGAGCGGGCATCGATCGTCGTGGAGGTGATCACCGGTGACGAAGCGATCCTGACCGATGGACCTCCTGCGGGTACTCCGGTCGTGATCGTGGGTGCGGCCGAGCTGTACGGTGCCGAGACCGGCGTCGGCGGCGGCCACTGAGCGACTGCCCTACATCGAAGGCGGGTCACGAAACGATGCTTCGGCTGATCATCGCCACCAGCCTGCGCTTCCGCTTCATCATCATCGCGGCGGCCGCCGGGTTGATGTTCTTCGGGCTCGGACAGATCCGGAACATGCCGGTCGACGTGTTCCCCGAATTCGCCCCGCCCAAAGTCGAGGTCCAGACGATCACGCTGGGGCTCTCCGCGGCGGAGGTCGAATCCCTGGTCACGGTTCCGCTGGAGCAGGCCCTGGCCGGCGTGGAAGGGCTGGACATCTTGCGCTCGAAGTCGGTCGCCCAGCTGTCCCAGATCGAGATGATCTTCAAGCCCGGCACGGACCTCCTGCGGGCTCGGCAGCTGGTCCAGGAACGCATCAACGGGATCACCGGCACGTTGCCGACATGGGCCAGTCCGCCGTTCATGATGCAGCCCCTCTCGGCAACGAGCCGGGTGATCAAGATCGGGCTCTCGTCGGATACTATCGACCTGCTCGACCTGTCGAGCATGTCGTACTGGACGATCCGCGCGCGCCTCCTGGGCGTGCCGGGTGTCGCCAACGTGATGATCTATGGCGAGCGCCTCGAGCAGATGCACGTCCAGGTCATCCCCGAGAAGCTCGAAGAGCATGGAGTTTCCATCGCCACGGTGATGGAGGCGAGCTCCGAGGCACTCGACGAGGGCATCCTGATGTTCTCGGATGCGAATGCCTTCGGGACCGGCGGCTGGATCGAGACCGCCAACCAACGGTTCACCATCGTCCATCCGCCACCGATTCGCACTGCCGAAGATTTGGCCCACGTGGCGGTCCAGGGTCGTGACGGCAACCTCGTCGACCTCGATGAGCTCGCTCTCCTGGTCCGCGACCACCAGCCGCTCCACGGCGAGGCGGTGATCAACGACGGCCCCGGGATCATGCTCATCGTCGAGAAGTTCCCGTGGGCGAACACGCTCGACGTGACCCGCGGCGTCGAGGCAGCGATGGAAGCCCTGAAGCCAGGAATGGTCGGAATCGAGGTCGATACCACGATGTTCCGGCCCGCGAGCTTCATCGAGATCGCGCTGACGAACCTGACCTCGGCGCTGCTCATCGGCAGCCTGCTGGTGTTCGTCGTCCTGATTCTCTTCCTGTACGACTGGCGAACGGCGCTGATCAGCCTGGTCGCGATTCCCCTGTCGCTCATGGCCGCGGCGATGGTGCTCTACCTGAGCGACGTCACCATCAACACGATGATCCTTGCCGGATTCGTGATCTCGGTCGGAGTGGTCGTCGATGATGCGATCATCGACATCGAGAACATCGTCCGCCGCCTTCGGCAGCATCGCCTGCAGGGGACCGGCGTCTCGACGGCGCGGGTGATCCTTGAGGCCTCGATCGAAGTCCGGAGCGCGATTGTCTACGCAACCCTCATCGACATCGTCGCGATCACCCCGGTGTTCTTCATCGAGGGCCTTTCCGGCGCCTTCTTCTTTCCGCTCGCGGTTTCCTACGGGCTCGCGGTCATGGCGTCGCTGTTCGTCGCGCTGACGGTCACGCCGGCCCTTGCCTACATCCTGTTGCGCAATGCGCCCATCGAACGCCATCGCTCACCGATCACGCAGCGGCTGCAATCCGCCTACGGGGGACTCGTGGCTGGCATCATCCGCAGCACGCGCCCGGTATTTGCCGCAGTCGGCGTCGTGAGCGTGCTCGGGCTGGCCGTCTGGCCGCAGCTCGGCCAGTCGCTCCTGCCAGACTTCAAGGAACGTGACTTCCTCATGCACTGGGTGGCGGCGCCGAGCACCTCGCATACGGAGGAGACGCGGATCACGATCGAAGCGTGCAACGAGCTGCGAACCATCCCAGGCGTCCGCAACTGCGGTGCCCACATCGGCCAGGCGTTCCTCGGTGACGAACCCTACGGCATCGAGTTCGGGGAGAACTGGATCAGCATCGACCCGTCCGTCGACTACGATGCGACTCATGCTGCCGTCCAGGAGGTCGTGGATGGCTATCCCGGGCTGCGACGGGACGTCCAGACGTATCTCAAGGAGCGCATCCGTGAGGTCCTGACCGGCTCGAGCGAGGCGATCGTGGTGCGGATCTACGGCCCGGATCTCCAGATCCTGCGCGACAAGGCCGCAGAGGTCGAGGAGGCTTTCTCGGCGATCCCCGGATTGATCGACCTTCATACCGAGCAGCAGGTCGACATCCCGCAGATCCAGGTCGAGGTCGACCTGGCAGCCGCAGAGGGATACGGGATCAAGCCGGGTGACGTGCGGCGGGCGGCGGCCGCGCTTGTCGCGAGCGAGGAGGTCGGCGACGTGTTCTTCGGGGGACAGGCTTATGACGTCCACGTATGGAGCGTCCCCGAAGCCCGCAACAGCGTCAGCGACATCAAGCACCTGCTCATGGACGCCGCCGACGGCAGCAAGGTCCGCCTGGGTGAGGTCGCCGACGTGCGAGTCGCCGCGACGCCAGGGCATATCAGCCACGAACGTCTTGCGCGCCGCATCGACGTCGAGGCCAACGTCGACGGGCGAGATCTCGGCTCCGTCTATCGCGATGTTGAGGCCGCCCTTGCGGGGGTCCGGTGGCCGCAGGAGTACCACCCCGAGCTTCTGGGCGAGTATGTCGAGCGCCAGGCGGCCCAGGATCGCCTGTTCCTGTTCGCAATCGCCGCGGCGATCGGCGTGTTCCTCCTGCTCCAGGCTTCCTTCGGCAACACGCGGCTGGCAGTCCTCTCGTTCCTGACCCTTCCGTCGGCCCTGGTCGGTGGAGTGCTCGCAACGTGGATCGGGACCGGCGTGGTTTCACTGGGGTCGCTGGTCGGGTTCTTCACGGTCCTGGGCATCGCCGCCCGCAACGGGATCATGATGATCAACCACTTCCAGCACCTGGAGCGCGAGGAGGGTGAGCCATTCGGACCCGGCCTCGTCATCCGTGGCGCACGGGAGCGGCTCGCGCCGATCCTCATGACCGCCCTCGCAACGGGTCTTGCGCTGGTTCCGCTCGCGATCGCCGGGGATCGGCCCGGTCACGAGATCGAGCACCCGCTGGCGATCGTCATCCTCGGCGGGCTGATCACCTCGACGTTGCTGAACCTGTTCGTCGTCCCCTCCCTGTATCTGCGCTTCGGAAGGAGCAGGGATGGGCAGGACCGTCCCCGCAAGGTGGTGGCGGCAACAACCGTCTGACGAAAGACGGGGGGTCGAATGCAAGGGCCAGCCCCGCCCAGATATCTGATCGGCTCGTATCGGAGGCATGGTCGGCTTGTATGGGAGGCAAGGGGACAAGGTGAGACGTGGCTTGAACCTCGCTACGTCGCGGACCCATCCGGTCGAGACGTCATTCCTGGCTTTGGCGGTCCTGGCTTCGGCATGCAGCGCCGGGCCCGGATTGACACCTCGGGAGGAAATGGCATGGCGCACCCCCGGGGCTGAGGTCGAGCCGACGTCATCTTACGGCGAGCCTACGTCCTCGGACGAGCCGTTGACCGAGGACTTCGACGCGGCAACGTTCGAGGACCCGACCATGATCGACAACGAATGGTTCCCGTTCACTCCCGGCGCTCATTGGGCGTATGAGGGGACCACCGTCGACGGTGACGAGACGTTCGAGCATCGCATCGAGTTCACGGTCACCGACTTGACCAAGGAGATCGCTGGCGTGCGCACGCGTGTGGCGTGGATCGTCGACTACACCGGCGACGAGCTGGTGGAGAAGGAGATCGCCTTCTACGCGCAGGCGACCGACGGCACGGTCTGGTACCTGGGTGAACACCCCGAGGAGTATGAGGAGGAGGAGTTCGTCGAGGCGCCGACCTGGATTCATGGCGTGGAGGGGGCGGTCGCGGGGATCACCATGCCGGCCGAGCCAGAGGTCGCCGTACCCAGCTTCTCGCAGGGATGGGCACCGGCGGTCGAGTTCTCCGATCGCGGCGAGATCGCCGAGATCGTCGACGAATTCTGCATTGCCGAGCAGTGCTACCCGGCCCTCCTGATCGTTGAAGAGTTCAATCCAGACGAGCCGAACGCCTTCCAGCTCAAGTACTACGCCCGCGGCGTCGGCAATGTGGCGACCCGTTGGAGGGGCATCGACGCCGCGCAGGAGGAGCTTGAGCTCCTCAGCTTTGCCCAGCTCGATCGCGATGCTCTTGCTGAGATCAGGACCGAGGCTCTGGCCCTGGAGGCCCACGCATACGAGATCAGCACGGATGTATACGGCCTGACGCAGCCCATGGTGCAGGAGACCACGCCGTGAGTCGTTTGCGGGCACCCCGGTGATTGGGCTCGGCCCGAGCGTCGATCGCCGTACATGGACGCGCCAAGCTGCGGTTGGGACTCTATGATCGACGGTGCCTCCGTCGACAGTGCTCTTCGCCGCGGCGGGCAATGGTACCCTCGCGATCGGGGCGGTTAGCTCAGCTGGTCAGAGCGCCTCGCTTACACCGAGGAGGTCGGGGGTTCGAGCCCCTCACCGCCCACCAATGGCACCTGTGATCCGCGGTGCTTTCGCCCTCTGGCCGCGAGGCGTACACTCGGCCCATGAAGACCGGCATCCTCGCGGTCATCGCGCTCGGCGCCGTGGTGTGGGGGTTTGCCGTCATCGGCATCTTCAGCGTCGCGCAGGCGATCGGTCCTTCGGTGCCGCCCGGCCCGGCGCCTCTGCTCGCCCCGATCGATTGGGATCTCGAACGGGCGCAGATCGTGAACCTGCCGGAGTATCCCGGGGCGGTCCGCTCCGAATTCCGCCAAGAGGTGTTCGGCGACGAGCTCGTCACCGAGATCGAGTATGTCGTCGAGTCGGGCACGCAGCAGGTCATCGGGCACTATCGGGAGACCTTTGATCGTGGCGGGTGGACCGTGACCGGATCGACCTGGGTTCGCGGCGAGTGGACCTACGCCGTGAGCCGTGGCACTCGGCACGGTGTCGTCGAGATCGAGCGGCGGGACGGGGTTACCGAGGTCGAGGTGGAGATGGCCGAGCCGACCGTATCGCGAGGGCATCTCACCGACCGATGAGGCCGGCCTCCGTGCCCGTGGCATGGTCGCATCGAACGCCAGCCTGCTAGGATCGGCCCGTCAACGCCCGAGCGCGAGGAGCAACCCCCAATGCCACCGTGGGCCATCATTCTGCTGATCGCGATCGCGGTCATCGCCCTTTTTCTGGTCTTCACCTACAACGGCCTGGTCCGGCTGCGGAACATGGTCGATGAGGCATGGAACCAGATCAGCGTGCAGTTGAAGCGACGGCACGATCTGATTCCGAACCTCGTCAACGCGGTCAAGGGTTACATGGACTTCGAGCAGGAAACCCTGACGAAGGTCATCGAGGCCCGATCCGCCGCCGTCAGCGCCCAGCAGGGCGGCCCGGCCAACGCGGCGCAGGCAGGGCAGGCCGAGAACTTCCTGACCGGCGCCCTCCGTCAGCTCTTCGCCCTGGTCGAGAACTACCCCGATCTCAAGGCGAACGAGAACGTGATGCAGCTCCAGGAGGAGCTCACGACGACCGAGAACCAGATCGGCTTCAGTCGACAGCACTACAACAGCACGGTCCGGGAGTTCAACACCAGCGTCCAGACGTTCCCGACCGTGCTCATCGCCGGGATGTTCGGCTTCCGCGAGCGCGACTACTTCCAGATCGCCGAGTCGGACGCCGCGGTTCCGGAGGTCAACCTGCGTTCGGCCTAGGCCGATGACGGCCGAGGCGCGCCCGACGCCAACCACCTTCTATCGCGAGATCGATCGCAACCGGCGGCGGAGCTGGCTCCTCGTCGCGATCGTGGTCGTCGTGCTCGGCCTGCTCGGCGGCGCCATCGGCTACGCCACCGGCTTCGGTTGGGGCGGCGTGGTGTTCGCCCTGGTCGTTGCCGTGGTCATGAGCGTCGGAACCTTCTTTGCCGGCGACGCGCTCGTGATGGCCACCAGCGGCGCGCGCGAAGTCGATCGCGCCAGGCCGGCGGATCGGTATCAGCAGTTCGTCAACGTCGCGGAGGAGATGCGACTGGCGGGTGGGCTGCCGCCACCGCGCCTCTGGGTGATCGAGGACTCCGCCCCGAATGCCTTCGCCACGGGGCGCGACCCGGAGCATGCGTCCGTGGCGGTCACCACCGGACTGCTGGACAAGCTCGATCGTGAGCAGCTCCAGGGCGTCATCGGTCACGAGATGAGCCACATCGGCAACCTCGACATCCGCTTCACGCTGCTGGTGGGGGTGCTGGTCGGGAGCATCGCGCTGCTCGCCGATTGGTTCCTGCGCTTCACGTTCTGGGGAGGCGGACGGCGCAGCAATGACTCGGAACGCGGCGGCGGCGGGGGAGCGATGGCGCTCCTCTTCATCCTCGCCCTCGTCCTGGCGGTGGTGGCGCCGCTCATCGGCCGTCTCGTCCAGGCAGCCGTCAGCCGTACGCGAGAGAGCCTCGCCGACGCGACCGCGGTCGAACTCACACGCAACCCGGTCGGCCTCGCCCGTGCGCTCCGCACGATCAGCGACGATCGAGAGGTGCTCGAGGTCGCCAACCGAGCCACGCAGCACCTCTACATTGTGAACCCGATCAAGTCGTTCGAAGAGCGCGCCAAGTCGCTGTGGGACACCCATCCGCCGATCGGAGAGCGAATCCGTGCCCTCGAGAGCATCGCCGGACGGATGGGCCTTACGCCGTCCGAGTGATGTTCGAAGGCGTCGGGGTCGCGGGACCGAGGCTGATCGCCGATGCCGCGATCCGTTGACCGCGGGACCACGACCGAGCGGGCCCTGGCGATCCATCGAGCGCATGGCGCAGGAATTTCACCGTCGGGCGCGATTCTCGCGCTCCATGACCTCGCTGCGTGCCCGACGTGCGCCCCGAGGCGCGGCTCAGGCTCCCCGGTGCTCGATGCATCGCGGGAATCGCGCCGCAACCGAAGGCCCGGCGCGCCTGGCTCGACAGATCGAGACGACGTCGAGGGAGGCGTGCCGGCCGTCGAGCGAGTCCGCAGCGGCGATTCGACGCTCAACGCGGCTGACGGAATTGCCGGACTCGGGGCTCGAGCCACGTCCATCGATGTGATCGATGGATGGCAGGTTGTGCGCTCGCCCGACGAGGAGAGGTTGCGGGCACCGTACCGCATCGGTATCCTTGCGACCGCCTGATGCGAGAGCCGCGGAGGGGAGCTGAGCAGCCCTCAGCGACGATCGGCGCCGAGGTAGCTCAGTCGGTAGAGCACCGCCCTGAAGAGGCGGGTGTCGTCAGTTCGATTCTGACCCTCGGCACCAGCACTGCGGTATCATCGGGTGACAAGCGGGCGGAAGTGGCTCAGTTGGTAGAGCATCACCTTGCCAAGGTGAGGGTCGCGGGTTCGAGTCCCGTCTTCCGCTCCATTTTCGTGTCCGGCTGGCTACAGTCACGGCTGACCTGCTAGCGTGAGACGAGGCGTTGCCCCGTCGTCTAGTGGTAGGACAGCGGACTTTGGATCCGTGAACCGAGGTTCGAATCCTCGCGGGGCAGCCAGCCGGCCTGTCGTGTGGCGACGTGCCCGAGTGGTTCAGGGAGCGGTCTGCAAAACCGCGTACACGGGTTCGATTCCCGTCGTCGCCTCCACATCCTTCCGAGCCTGCCGGGTCCTGCCGGCGGATGATGCGGTCGCCGCGAACGCCGGGACGCGTGGTGCGTTAGTACTGGTATGGGGTACTACGGTCCGGCAAGCACCCTGGTTGATCGCTTGATTGCTCGCGCCGGTTCGCTGTCGATCGACGAGGCACTCGACATCTACCGCGCCCACGGCGCGCGCGTTCTCCAGAAGGGGGCGGCTGCCGAACGCGAAGCGCTCCTGCACGCGCGACGAGCTGCGAGGGCGGCACGGCTCCATCCGGAATACGAGGCGGCCCGCCAGGCAGCGGCGACATCATGGCGTCGCGCGCTCCCCGAAACCCAGGGCCCATGGTTGATGGTGGGATCGGCCATCGCCAATGCCGCCGGTGCCCTCGTTGTCGAGGCTGGTCTCGAAGAGGACCCGTTTCAGCTGCTCATCGGTCCATGGCGGCAGGCGATCGGCCCCCTCATGCCGGTCGGCCCGGGCGATGGTGCGGGCACCGGACGCTGGCAGCGCATCCGGGCGATCGATCGCCGTGTGACCTCCGATCCGGCAGCCGGCAGACCCGACCTCGCCAGGCGGTGATTTCGCGCGCATGAGGCCGGGCAGCAGGGCGGGTACACTCGGCGGCGGCGCCGGAGTGGCGGAATGGCAGACGCAGCCGGCTTAAACCCGGCAGCCGAAAGGCGTGGGGGTTCGAGTCCCTCCTCCGGCACCATGCCTGGAGCGGCGCGCATCACGCATCGTCGCGGCCGCGAGGCTGTCGTGCCTCCTCGCCGGGCGGATCCTCTCCAGGCTGAGTGACGCGCGGATCGGCGTAGTCGGACGGATCGGGGTCCGCAGCGCCGCCGCCCATCTCAGGATGTGCATCGTCCGGGCCCTTTCCGGCCCGTCGTTCCAGCGTGTCGTCGTCGTCCATGCATGGAGGCACCGCAGGCTGCATGCCGTGTCAGCGACGGCTGAAGATGCCCCGGCGCGCCCGCTTCCCGGTGGGCGCTGCCTGGTGCTGCTCGATGCCGATGACCGCCTGCGCCACCCTGCGGAGCGCCAGGGTGGCCGGCGAGAGCGGCCGGCCGATGACGAGCGGGACGCCCTCGTTGACCGATCGGATCATCTCCACCTCGGTGTATGGGACCTCCGCCGCCGGCTTCGTCCGGAGCAGGTTCTCGACGTCCCGCGTTTTCAGCAGCTCCTTCGGGAAGACGTGGTTGACCACGATCGCGGCGCGCGCCTGGAGCGGCGTCGTCTCGGCCAGGAATGTCATCAGCATGCTCATCGCGCGGAGGGCGGCGATCTCGGGGAAGAGGACGAAGACGTGGGCATCGGCCTGCTCGAGCAGCCAGACGGCGCGCGGGTCGAGCCGGCTGCCGAGGTCGACGATGATGTGATCGAACGACGGACGCATGAGCTCGAAGATGCGCTCGAGGTGCTCGAGCGTGACCCGGAAGTCGGCCTCGGGCCGGACGGGTGCCGCGAGCACGACGAGCCCGGACGAATGCGTCGTCAGGTACATGCGGGCGAGCTCGGGATCGGCGAGCGCCTGCTCGTCGGTGGCCAGGCCGGCGAGGTCATAGCGAGGCGTGAGGTTGAGATGCGTGGCGACCTGGCCGAACTGCAGGTCCAGGTCGACGAGCAGCACGCGCGAGGGCGGGAATCCGCCACCCTCGGCATGCGCCTGGCCGGAGCTCGAGCTGCCGCCGCCGGCGAGGAGGACAGCCGTGTTGACGGCGAGCGTGGTGGTTCCCACGCCGCCCTTCGGGCTGAAGAAGGCCACGATCTCGGCACTGCCCGAATGCGACGTCGCGTCGAGCTGGATCTTGCCTGCCCGGATGAGCTGCGCCATCACCCGGCCCTCGAGCTCGCTGCGAGCGAAGCCGCCGACGATGACGTCATCGGCTCCCGCTTCGAGGAAGGCGATCCGAGCCTCGACATCCTGTGCAGGGGCGACGACCAGGATGGGGGTGACGCCATTCCCGCCGGCGGTCCGCAGTGACGCGATCGCACCGGAGACCGCGAGACCCTCGGCGACGATCAGGTCGAAGCTCCTGGCGCGCATGGCAGCCACGGCGTCGGCCGGCGAGCCGACCGACGCCGTGATGTAACCGACCTCGGCAAGTGCTGTTTCGAGCTCGACGAGCACGGTGGCTTCGCGTGCGCAGATGAGGATCGGATTGGACGGCATGGCGTTCCGCGGCGGATTGGATGGATCGCCGAGTATAGGGGGATGAGCCCGCTGTCACGACGCGGTCCTCTTCCGGTATACTGCCCGGGCGCCTCCAGGTCAGGGGGCGCGGCTCGCGACGATGACCCGAGCCCCTTTCTGCCGCGTCTCCGGCGCCCGCCGCTGACGCCGCAATCCCAGAGAGAGGAGACGACGCCGATCATGCGCCGTTACGAACTCATGCTCCTGCTCCGCCCGGACCTGGAGGACGACAAGCTCCAGGCGGCCGTCGAGAAGGTCACCCGCGCCATCGTCAACGCCGGCGGCAGCCTGAGCAAGGTCTCGCCGTGGGGCAAGCGCCGCCTGGCCTACGACATCAAGCGCCACCGCGAGGCCAGCTACTTCCTGATCCACTTCGATATCGAGCCCTCGCAGGTGCGCGAGATCGAACGCGGCATGCTGATCAGCGAGGAGATCCTGCGTCACCTCGTCACCGTGCTCGAGGACCGCGGGCCTGCGGATGAGCTCGCACCCGCCGCGGTGGCGCGCAGCGTCGACGAGGACGGCACCGATGACGACGCCGGCACGCAGGGCGCGGTCTCGGCGGACGCGCCGGGCGCCAGCGCCACGGCCACGGCCACAGCCGTCGCCGCCGATGCAGCCGAGGAGGAGCTCGCCATGTCCGACGATGCGTCGAACGACGAGGACACGAGCAGCGACACCTCTGACGACACGTCGGACGACGAGGTCGAACGCGCGGCCGCGCCGGCCGACGAGGAGCGCGCCGAGGCCTGAGCCTCGGGCGAGAAAGGAGCCGCCATGACACTCAACAAGATGATGCTCATCGGCAACCTCGGCGCCGATCCCGAGCTGCGGTACACGCCGAGCGGAAAGGCGGTGACCGACCTGCGCGTCGCGGTGAATGACAACCGGAAGGGCCCCGACGGCGAGTGGATCGAGGAGACGCTCTGGTTCCGCGTCAGCGTGTGGGAGCAGCAGGCGGAGCGTCTCGCCGAGCAGTTGCGCAAGGGAAACAAGATCTACGCCGAAGGGCAGCTGCGCGCCCGAGAGTACGAGGGCCGAGACGGACAGACGCGCACGTCGCTGGAGCTTGCGTTTGCACGCGTGGTGAACCTCGAGCGCCGGCCGCGCGATGAGGGAGCCGGCGGTGGCGAGGGCTCGTACGGCGACGCCCCACCGCAGGTTCGCCCGCGCGGCGCGGAGGCGCGCTCATCGGCTCCCGGCGCCGAGATGGACGTCGACGACATTCCCTTCTAGTCATTCACACCAGATCCACGAGGACCGATACCGACCATGGCCAGTCCACGATCCCGCCGCGAGTCGGCGGACTACTACCGCGACCGCCGGCGGCGCAAGGTCTGCAACTTCTGCGTCGACAAGGCGGAGAGCATCGACTACAAGGAGGTCAACCGCCTCCGTCGCTACCTCAGCGAGCGCGCCAAGATCGAGCCGCGACGCAAGACGGGCACCTGCGCCCGCCATCAGCGGATGCTGACAACCGCGCTGAAGCGAGCCCGCCACGTGGCGCTCCTGCCCTACGCCCCACAGCACCTTCGCCCATAGCTCCCGGCATCCGCCGAGTTGACGGGCGGCCGGTCTCTCGGCAACACTCGCACAGCCCGAGGGGGAGTATCCCCTGATAGGTGTCATCGTCAGGACGTCGGGATGATCCCGTCCGGTGGCATCGGCCGATCCGCGCAGCGGTCGGGAGAGACCTTCGGCCATCCGTAGGAGGCCGTCTCGTTGCCCGACATCATCTCGTGGGTCATCTTCACCGTCGCGATCTTCGGGTTGCTGGCGCTCGACCTGTTCGTCTTCCACCGCGATGCGAAGCCCGTGCGCATGCGCGAGGCGGGCGTCTGGGTCGGGGTCTGGGTCGCGCTCGGCCTTGCGTTCGGCGCTTGGATCTTCCTGACGCGCGGCGCGACGAGCGGCGGCGAGTACCTCGCCGGCTACCTCATCGAGTACTCGCTCTCGATGGACAACGTCTTCGTCTTCGCCGTCCTGTTCAGCTACTTCGGCGTGCCGGCCGCCTACCAGCATCGGCTTCTCTTCTGGGGAGTCCTGGGCGCCATCGTCTTTCGGGCCATCTTCATCGTGGGTGGAATTGCGCTCCTCGAGCGCTTTCATTTCGTTGTCTACCTGTTCGGCCTGCTCCTGCTCTTCACCGCCTGGCGCATGGTCACCGCCGGAACCGACAACGTGGATCCGGACAAGAACGTCTTCCTGCGCCTCATCCGGCGCGTGATACCGGTCACGGATGAGTTCGTGGGACAGAGCTTCTTCACGCGCCGCAATGGCAAGCTGTGGGCGACGCCGCTCTTCGCGGCCCTCGTGGTCATCGAGACCAGCGACATCATGTTCGCTATCGACAGCGTGCCGGCGATCCTGGCCATCACCACCGACACGTTCATCGTGTTCACGTCGAACGCCTTCGCGATCATGGGACTGCGATCGCTCTACTTCCTCCTGGCAGGCCTCATCGATCGCTTCGAGTACCTGAAGTACGGGCTGGCCGCCCTGCTTGCGTTCGCCGGGGTCAAGATGCTCCTGAGCGACGTCTTCCACATCGACGTGTGGGTCTCGCTGGGCATCATCGTCGCGATCCTCGGCTCGTCGATCGTCGTCTCATTGGTCGCGACGCGGGATCGCCATCTGCCGGACGCGTCGCCGCCCGAACCCGGCTGAAGTCCGAGGATCGGGGTGGCACGGGTATACTTTGCCGCGCCAATGATCGGCGCCGCGCGCTGAGCCTTCAGGAGGACGCCTTGTTGGAGCAGGAGAACCGAACGCAGACCACGTCGGTGGAGACCACCACCGAGCTGTGGGCGTTCTTCCGCGGCAGCTTCGTGCCGTTGCGGGACGCGAACATCAACGTGATGACGCACGGCTTCAACTATGGGACCGCAGTCTTCGAGGGGATCCGCGCCTACTGGAACGCCGACGAGGAGCAGCTCTTCGCGCTCGAGCTGGTCCCGCACTACCAGCGGATCCGTGCCTCGGCACGGCTGCTGATGATGGAGATCGGGCAGTCGGCGGAGGAGCTCGCCGAGATCACGCTCGAGCTGCTGCGCAGGGATGGCCTGCGGGAGGACGTCTACCTGCGGCCGATCATCTACAAGAGCTCGGAGACGATCGGCGTGCGGCTCCACAACCTCGACGCCGATATCACCATCTTCGGCGTTCCCTTCGGGCAGTACATCGATACCGAGGGCGGCATCCGAGCCCAGGTGAGCAGCTGGCGCCGGACCGATGACAACTCGATCCCGGCACGCGGCAAGATCACCGGCGCGTATGTCAATGGCGCGCTCGCGAAGAGCGAGGCCCAGCTCAACGGCTTCGACGAAGCTATCGTGCTGACCGCGGACGGCCACGTCAGCGAAGGAAGCGCCGAGAACCTGTTCATCGTGAAGCGCGGGACACTCATCACGCCGCCGGTCACCGACAACATCCTCGAGGGCATCACCCGCGCCCGGCTCATGGAGATCGCACGCGACGACCTGGAGATCGAAGTGATCGAGCGCCCGATCGACCGCACGGAGCTGTACGGAGCCGACGAAGTGTTCCTCTGCGGCACCGGTGCGCAGATCAGCCCTGTCATCGAGATCGATCGGCGCAGCGTCGGCGGAGGACGCCCGGGCGAGGTCACGAAGAGCCTGTCGCGGACCTACTTCGACGCGGTCCGCGGACGTCTGCCCGCCTATCGCGCCTGGCTGACCCCGGTGTACTAGGAGGCGCGTCGCGACGGCCGGGTCTCACCCGCAGCCGGCCACGTCGCCGGCCTGACGACGATGACCACCACCGACGATCCCGACCGCCTTCGCTGGCTCGGCCGCCTGCTGGAGATGGTCCCCGGCACCATCTCATGGGCGATCCTGATCCTGCCGCTCTGGCTCAGCTTCAGCTATCCGTGGCTGGTCGCGTACTTCGTGCTCAGCTTCGACTTCTACTGGCTCTGTCGCGCGCTCTGGTTCAGTGGCGCGGTCATCATCGCCTTCGGTCGCATCCGCGACGTGCTCGCGATCGACTGGACCGACCGCCTCACCGGCCTGGCGGACCCGGCCGCGCGGCGGAAGGAGCTCGAAAAGAGCCTGCGCTCCATCGGCGCCGACGCACCCAGCAGTGCCCTCGGCGTGAGCGCCATTGCTCGCCCGAGCGGAGCGGCGCGTCGACGACTCCGACGCGAGCTCGCCGAGCTTCGCGCGTTTGAGTCGCTGGCTCCGGCGCCGCCGCCCGCCGATGAGCTCATTCACCTCGCGTTGATCCCGACCTACACCGAGCCGCTGGACAAGCTCCGGCATACCGTCCGAGCGCTGGCCGAGGCGGCGTGGCCGGCGGAACGCAAGATCTGCGCGATCATCACCCGGGAGACGGACGAGGGCGGCATCGCCAACGTGCAGTCGCTGCAGGCCGAGTTCGGCGACGCGTTCGCCGAGTTCATCCACATCCTGGATCCGCTCGAGCCTGGCATCGTGGTCGGGAAGAGCAGCGCCATGGCGTGGGGCGGTCGCTACCTGTATCGCAAGCTCGTCAGGGAGCGGGGGATGGATCCGCGCCGGATCATCGTCACGGACCTGGACGCCGACTACCGGGTCCACCCGCAGTACTTCGCCTACCTGAGCTGGGTCCACGTGACCGATCCCAACCGGGAGACGCAGCTGTATCAGCCGATCCCGTACTTCCACAACAACATCTGGGATGCGCCGCTGTTGCAGCGCCTCTTCGCCGCGGTCCTCACCCAGCTCCAGATGTGGCGCAGCGTGCTGCCCGAGAAGCTCCAGAGCTTCGGGTCGTACTCGACGACGCTCCACCTCGTTCACGACGTGGGGTACTGGGCGACCGACGCGATCCCGGAGGACAGCCGCTTCTATTGGAAGAGCTACTTCCGCTACGGCGACCGCTTCCGCGCCGTGCCGCTCTTCATCCCGATCTACGGTGACGCCGTCCGGGCGCGCGGCTATTGGCGCAGCATGGCCGAGCAGTACCTCCAGGCGCGCCGCTGGGCGTGGGGCGTGACCGACATCCCGTTCGTGATCGACAACGCGGTCAGGCATGCCGAGATCCCCTGGTCCTCGCGCTTCTGGCGCGTCATGAACCTCTTCGGCGAGCACATCAACTGGGCGATCACGCCGTTCGTGCTCACATTCGGCGCCACTGTCCCGCTGCTCATCAATCCCGCCTTCGGCGAGACGACACTAGGGCAGAACCTGCCGCTCTACGCCAGCAGCATGCTGACCCTGGCGATCGTGAGCCTCGCCGTCCTGATCGTCGTGGAGCACCGAATCGTGCCGGCACGTCCAACGGAGTGGGGCTGGGTCCAGCGCACGATCAGCTACATCCAGTGGATCGGCCTGCCATTCGTGGGCATCATCTTCAGCATGGTGCCGGCGCTCGATGCCCAGACGCGCCTGCTCACCGGCCGCTACCTGGAGTACAAGGTCACCGAAAAGGTCTGAGCCGATGTCCGACCGAGTGCCACCGATCGCCCGCATCCGACTCTCGCGATCGTTGCCCCGCCTGCTGCTCCTGCCGCTCCTCCTGCTGCTGGCCGGATCCGCCGTCGTCGCAGCCGGGCTCCTCCAGGTGGCGGGCATCGCCGGCCTGGTGATGGCCGGGCTGGGCGCGCTGGCCGTCCTCGCCGCTCTCATCGGCATCCTCGTCCTGCTGAGCATTCGGCTGGACGTGGAGGAGGCGGCGGTGTGCCTCGGCTGGGCCGGCGGCGAGCGTATCTACCCGTTGAGCGCTGGGCCCGTCACGCGCGTCCGACTGCGCGGCAAGAACGCCTCCAGCCTGCGCACCCGCCGCTGGGGACTCGGCTGGCAGCTCGGTGACGCGATCCTGCGCGGCGAGGAGGAGGTCGACGTGGTGCGCCTGGCGAGGACGCCGACCGCCATCCTGGTCCCGACGGAGCGTGGACGTCTCGCCATCGCCGCGGCTGACGAGGAGGCGCTGCTCGAGGCGCTGTCGCGGGCGGCCCGCGCCCGCCAGCGGCTGGAGGCGCTGACCCGCGAGGTCCCCGTGCCCCGAGCGACGGGGCACCCACCTGCGCCGATCGAGGTCGCCCCGACCGTGATGACCGGGATCGAACGCGCCCTCGTCGAGCGTCGTCTGGCCGATGAGCGCCACGCGGCGGCTGAGCCGACGGCGTTGGAACACCAAGCAGTTGAACCGGCGGCGGCACTCCCCCTGCCAGTCGAGGCGGCGACGGCCGAACCGCAGATCGAGCGCGCGCCTCGTCAACGACCACGTCCATCGTGGGCACCGCGACCCGGACCCAGCCTGGCGTTGCTCGTCCTGCCCATGGTCGGGGCGGCACTCGCATGGGGGGCGGCGGTCGTGCTGGACCGGATGCCGGAGCCGGGGACCGATCTCGGCAGGCTCACCACGCTGGCACTCGTGCTCGCGGGGCCGGCCACGACGGTTGGCGCGATCATGGCGCGCTTCTATTGGCCGCGGATCGTGGGGGTGGTGGTGGCGGGCGGCCTGGCGACGACGGTCTTCGTGGGTCGAGCGCTGCTGGGCTGAATTGACACCGTGGCGAGCGGCTGCCACGATCGGCGACCAAATCGAATGACGGCGACGACGGAGCAACGGCGGTCGTCCGCACCGAGCCACGAGCGAGCCCGAGATGGTGGAAGCGGGCGGCATCGGCGACGACAGGTCATCCCTCCCGAGCCGGAGGTGCCAAGCGGCGCGACGCCGTGCGTAACGCCTCCCGGGCAGCTACCCGATATCGAAGGGCACGAGTGGACCGCATGCCGCCAGGCGGCGCATCGGTCAAGCGCGGGTGGTACCGCGGGAGTGATCCCGTCCCGGAGTTCCGGGGCGGGTTTCGTGTTGTCAGGAGCGGTGAGCGAATTGTTCAAGCCGGTATCGAGCAAGCTGGAGGTCCCCGCACTCGAGCGCGAGGTCATCGAGCGCTGGCGCCAGCGGGACACCATGGCGCGCTACCTCGCGCGGAACGATGATTCCGAGCGCCGCTTCAGCTTCATCGATGGGCCGATCACGGCGAACAACCCGATGGGCGTGCATCACGCCTGGGGACGGACCTACAAGGATCTCTTCCAGCGCTATCACACCATGCTCGGCGAACAGCAGCGTTACCAGAACGGCTTCGACTGCCAGGGGCTCTGGATCGAGGTCAACGTCGAGCGCGACCTGGGCTTCAACAACAAGCGGCAGATCGAGGAGTTCGGGATCGGACCGTTCGTGGAGCGCTGCAAAGCCTGGGTCGACACGTACGCCGCCATGCAGACCGAGCAGAGCAAACGCCTCGGCTACTGGATGGACTGGGAGAACAGCTACTACACGAACTCGGACGAGAACAACTACACCGTCTGGGCCTTCCTGGCCGAGTGCCACCGCAAGGGACTCATCTACCGCGGTCACGACGTGATGCCCTGGTGCCCGCGCTGCGGCACCGGCATCTCGAACATGGAGGCGGCCGAGGGCTACCGGGAGGCGAAGCACCTGTCGGCGACCGTGCGCCTGCCGATCACGAGCCCCGGCCACGAGGGCGAGGACCTGCTCGTATGGACGACGACGCCCTGGACCCTGTCGAGCAACGTGGCGGCGGCCGTCCAACCCGCCCTGACCTACCAGCTGGTCGAGGGCGAGCGCGGCCGCCGCTGGTGGGTGAGCGCGGGCTCGAAGGAGCGGATCGCGCGCGACGCCGAGGTCCTGCGCGAAGCACCCGGAGCCGACCTGGTCGATCTGGTGTATGACGGCCCGTTCGATGAGCTTCCGGTCGCGTCAGGCATCGCGCATCGCGTCATCCCCTGGGACGAGGTCTCCGATGCCGAGGGCACCGGGATCGTCCACATCGCCCCCGGGTGCGGCCAGGAGGACTTCGCGCTCAGCAGGGCCTTCGACCTGCCGGTGATCGACCCGATCGACCAGTTCGGCGTGTTCGGCGAGGGGTTCGGCTGGCAGACCGGCCGCTACGCCGGTGCGGCCGAGAACCCCGCGCAGGACCTTGCGCGCGACGTGGTCGCCGATCTCGACGCGAAGGGGCTGCTCGTGGCGAAGGAGACCTACGCGCACTCGTACCCGCACTGCTGGCGCTGCGGAACGCAGCTCATCTTCCGCCTCGTCGACGAGTGGTTCATCGCCACCGATCCGCTGCGGGAGCCGGTTGGTGCCTCGACGCGCTCCATGACCTGGCTGCCGGAGGGGATCGGCCTCGAGGAGCGCGAGCTCGATTGGCTCCGCAACATGGGCGACTGGATGATCAGCAAGAAGCGCTACTACGGGCTGGCACTGCCGATCTGGGAGTGCACCGACTGCGATGGGTGGGAGGTGATCGGCTCGAAGGAGGAGCTGCGCGAGCGTGCGGTGGATGGCTGGGACGCGTTCGACGGTCATTCGCCGCACCGCCCGTGGGTCGATGCGGTCGAGATCGCGTGTGCGGCGTGCGGTGGGCGCGCCAGACGTACGACCGATGTCGGCAACCCGTGGCTGGATGCCGGCATCGTCGGCCTCTCGACGCTGAAGTGGAACACCGACCGCGCGTACTGGGCCGAGTGGTACCCGGCGGACTGGATCAGCGAGTCGTTCCCCGGGCAGTTCCGCAACTGGTTCTATGCCCTGCTGACCGAGTCGACGGTCATGACCGGCCAGGCGCCATCACGCGCGCTGTTCGCCTATGCGCTGCTCCTCGACGAGAACGGCGAGGAGATGCACAAGAGCAAGGGCAACTCGATCCCGTTCGACGAGGCGGCGGAGCGCATCGGCTCCGACGTGATGCGCTGGATGTACGCCGCCGCGAATCCGGCGGTGAACCTGCGGTTCGGATACGGGCCGGGCCACGAGGTCGTGCGCCGGTTCCTGCTGCCGCTCTGGAACACGTACGGCTTCTTCGTCACGTACGCGAGACTCGACGGATGGACGCCGGATCAGGCCGATGGTGTGGACGGTGCACGCACCCTGCTGGACCGATGGGTCCTGTCCCGCCTCGATGCGCTGGTCGCAGAGGCGCGCGCGTCCTTCGACGGGTACGACGCCATGCGCGCCACGCGCGCCATCGAGGCTTTCGTGGAGGACCTCTCGAACTGGTACGTGCGCCGCAACCGGCGCCGATTCTGGAAGGGCGAGCTCGATGCCGACAAGCGTGCAGCGTACGCGACGCTCTACGAGGTGCTCACCACCCTGAGCAGGCTCCTGGCGCCGATCATCCCCCATGTCGCAGACGCGATCTGGGACAACCTGGTGGCGAGCGTCGATCGCAGCGCGCCGGACAGCGTGCACCTGGCGGACTTCCCGACCGCCGTGCCCGGCCGCGCCGATCCCATGGTGGATACGGCGGTCGACCTCGCGCGGCGCACGATCGCGCTGGGGCGGGCCGCCCGCTCCGCATCGGGGGTCCGGACGCGACAGCCGCTGCGCACGGCGCGCGTCAAGCTGCCCGCTGGCCTGGATGGATTCGGCGCCGATGCCGGCCTCGACGACGCCCTCCGACGGGAGGTTCGCGAGGAGCTCAACGTGCGCGGGATCGAGCTCATCCCGGACGAATCCGAGATGGTCGAGCGCACGCTCTACCCGCTGCTGCCGGTGATCGGGCCGCGCCATGGCTCCGCCGTCGGTGTGATCATGGCCGGCGTGCGGTCGGGCGCCTGGCGCGTCAACGAGGACGGCACCGCTGCAATCGGCGAGGTGACGCTCCAGCCTGATGAGTTCCAGCTCACGGCGAGGGGTCGGCCGGGCCACGAGGTCGCGGAAGACGGCGACCTGCTGGTCGCCCTCGACACCACCCTCGACGACGAGCTCGAGGCCGAGGGGATGGCTCGCGAGGTCGCCCATCGGCTGCAGGCCATGCGCAAGGCGGCTGGCTACGAGATCAGCGACCGCGTGCGGATTGCCATCTCGAGCGAACCGAGCTCGATCGAGTGCCTCGAGCCGCACCGGGCCTGGCTGGCCGACGAGCTGTTGGCGACCGACCTGGAGCTCGGGTCGGGCGTGACCGTGACCGATGCCGACGCCGATGAGACGCTCGACCTCGACGGCACGAGCCTGCGCCTCTCGCTGGCACGAGCCTGATCGGCGGTCGGTCGGCTAGAGTGGGTCCGGTGGAGGTGGGCACCGATCGAGAGTCGTCGCTGAGGCCGGTGCTCGTGCTGGCGGGCACGGCCATCGTTCTCTACGCCGCCGACCAGGTCACCAAGGCGCTGGTGGTGGCGAATGTCGCGCTGGGCGCGCGGTACGACGTCATCGGCGACCTCGCACAGCTCTGGCATGTCCGCAACGACGGCGCCGCGTTCAGCATCCTGCCCGGCGCCACGTGGTTGTTCGTGCCGGTGACGCTCCTGGCCATCGGGATGGTCATCTACTTCCACCGCGCCTTCCGGGGCCGGACGTCGTGGATCCACCTCATCCTGGGCGCCATCCTGGCCGGCTCGCTCGGCAACCTCACCGATCGGCTGCGGCTGGGGTACGTCATCGACTTCGTCAGCGTCGGCATCGGGGACACGCGCTTCCCGACGTTCAACATTGCCGATTCGGCCGTCGTGCTCGGCATCGGGGCGCTGGTCGCCTACCTGACCTTCTTCGATCAGCCGCGGCCCCTGGAGACGGCCCGGTGATGGCCTCGACCGAGGAGCGGATGATCGAGGGTCCGGCGCCGGCAGGCCGGGTGGACCTCGCCGTCTCCGCGGTCGGCGGGATCAGCCGCGCGCACGCCCAGCGCCTCATCGGTGACGGCCGCGCCCTGGTTGACGGGGCGCGGCGACGCTCGAGTGACCGGCTGAGCGGCGGCGAGCGCGTGACCGTCGCGCTGAGCGCGCCACCGGACAAGACCCTCGTCGCCGAGTCCATCCCGTTCGGCGTTGCCTACGAGGACGAGACGATGCTGATCGTCGACAAGCCGGCCGGCCTCGTCGTCCATCCATCCGCCGGGCACGGGAGCGGCACCCTCGTCAACGCGTTGCTGGGGCGTGCCCGCGACCGTGGCGAGGCCCTCGGCTCGATCGCCGGCGTCGGCCGACCGGGCATCGTGCATCGGCTCGACAAGGAGACGAGCGGGCTGATCGTGGTCGCCAAGACCGACCTTGCCCAGGCCAGCCTCATGCGCCAGTTCGGCGACCGCAGCATCGAGAAGGAGTACCTGGCGCTGGTACGCGGCGATCCACCGTCCCCGCGCGGACGGGTGGAGGCGCCGATCGGCCGCGATCCGCGCGATCGGCAGCGCATGGCGGTGGTGGCCGGCGGCCGCGCATCGACGACCGAGTACGAGGTGATTGCCACCGGCGGCGGCTACGCACTCCTCTCCCTGCGTCCGCTGACCGGGCGAACGCACCAGATCCGCGCTCACCTGTCGTACCTGGACCTGCCGATCGCGGGCGACCTGCGCTACGGCGGGGGAGAGGGGCCGGGTGGCCTCCGCCGCCAATTTCTGCACGCCGCGCGGCTCGGGCTCGAGCGGCCGCTCGACTCGCGGCGCCTGCGCGCGTGGAGCGAGATGCCGATGGAGCTGACGGCCTGCCTCGAGGCGTCCGGTATCAGGACCACTCCCGGCCGGCTGCCATCGGGCATCGGTGCCGAGGTCGAGGCATGAGCAGCGAGCCGGTGGCGAGCGACCAGCAGAAGCGCATGACCTTTCCGAACCCGATGCTCGTCGTGGTGTCGGGTCCGTCGGGGGTTGGCAAGAGCACCATCGTCGCCGAGCTGGCACGTCGGCATCCGCAGGTCGTGCCGATCGTGACCGCCACGACGCGCGGGCGCCGCGAGGGCGAGATCCACGGCGTTCACTATCACTTTCTCGATCGCGATGACTTCGTGGCCCTTCGTGACGAGGGTGGCCTCCTGGAGTGGGCGGAGGTGCATGGCAACCTCTACGGAACGCCGATCGACCAGGCGCGCGGAATCCTGGCGGCCGGCCGCGATGCGATCCTCACCATCGATCCGCAGGGCGCGCGCCAGGTGCGCGCGACCGTCCCCGACGCGCTGCTGGTCTTCGTCAAGCCGCCGACGATGGAGGACCTGGCGCGGCGGCTCCAGCAGCGGGGGAGCGAGTCGGCCGCGTCGCTGGCACGACGCCGCCGCGATGCCGAGCACTGGATGGCCGACACGGACGCCTACGATCACGTCGTCGTGAACGAGACCGGCCACCCCGAGGAGGCGGCCGAGCAGATCTGGGAGATCATCCAGTCCGAGGCACGCCGCGAGCCACCGCGCCGCCCGCGGATCTGACGCCGGTGACCTCGTCGAGCCGCGCCGTGCGCGTGGCCGTCGATGCGCTGGCCGATCGGCCGGAGCGCACATTCAGCTACGCCGTACCGGCGGAGCTCGAGCTGCCCTCGCCGGGATCGTTGCTGCTGGTGCCCTACGGCCGTCGCCTGGCCCTCGGCTACGTCCTTCCCGGCGAAGCCGACCGGCTCGACGCCGACCTCAAGCCGATCGAGGCGATCGTCTCCTCGCCGATGCTGACCGGCGATCTGCTCGCGCTGGCGGAGGAGATCGCCGCGTATTACCGCGCACCGGTGGGCACGACCCTGGCGGCGATGCTGCCGCCCGGCCTCGAGTCACGGCTCACACGCCGATGGGAGGTGCTCGACCCCGCCGCGCTGCCGCGGCAGGTTGCCGGCGCCGTGGGCGCCGACGGGCGCCTGGCCGATGCGACATTGCTTCGGGCGGCGCCGCGTCGCGGCCGTGACGCGTGGCTCGACCGGCTCCGACGCGCCGGGGCGGTCCGCTCCGAGTGGTCGCTCCGCTCCGCGGAGATCAATCCGCGTCGCATCCGCGTCCTTCGACCGGTGGCAGGCGACGCGGAGCCGCCACGGCGGGCGCCGGTCCAGCGCGCGTTGCTCGACGCCCTGGGCGGGGAGGAGCGGACGATTCCGGAGCTCGCGGCGTTGCTCGAGACGGAGCCCGCGGCGTTGCTCGGGCCGGCCCGACGGCTCGCCGCGCTCGGTCGCGCGGAGCTGGATTGGCGGATCGTCGACCGGAGCCCGCTGGCGCACCGGCCGGGAATGCCTGACCTGCGGCACCAGCTGGCGGACGAGCAGATCGCGGCGCTCGACGCCCTCGTCGCGCTGCCGGCCGGCGGCGAAATGCTGATCCAGGGCGTCGCGGCCTCCGGCAAGACGGATCTCTACCTGGCCGCGATCCTCGCGACGCTCGATGGAGACCGGGACGCGATCGTCCTGGTGCCCGAGATGAGCCTCGTTCCGCAGCTCGCCGATCGTCTGCGAGCCCTGGTGGGGGACCAGCTGGGAGTCCTCCACTCCGGCCTCTCGGCAGGCGAGCGTCACGACGAGTGGTGGCGCATCCTGCGCGGCGAGGTGCGGGTCGTGATCGGCACCCGCACGGCAGCCTTTGCGCCGCTGGCCCGCCTGGGCCTGATCGTCGTCGACGAGGAGCATGACGGCGGCTACAAGTCGGACCGCACCCCGCGTTACGACGCGCGCTGGGTCGCGCGCCGGCGTGCCGCGATCGTCGCCGCGCGCGTGATCCTCGGCAGCGCCACGCCCGACCTCGTCAGCCTGGCCCGCGTCCGCGGCGGGCACGCGGAGCGTGCGGAGCTCGTCGAGCGACGCGTCGGATCGGCGCCGACGATCGAGCTCGCCGACCTTCGGGCTGAGCTGTCCGGGGGCAATCGATCGATCTTCTCGACCGCGCTGGGCGAAGCCCTGGGTTCGCTGCGACGGGGGCGCGAGCAGGCCGTCCTCCTCCTCAACCGCCGTGGCGCCGCGACCTTCATCCTGTGCCGCGACTGCGGCGAGAGCCTCCGCTGCCCCGACTGCGAGCTGCCGCTCGTCTACCACCTCGACGGTGGAACTCTCCGCTGTCACCACTGCGGGCGCACCAGCGCACCGACCGAGAAGTGCCCGAGCTGCGGCAGCGCGCGCATCCGTTACTTCGGCGCGGGGACGCAGCGCGTCGAGGCGGAGCTGCGTCGTCGGTTCCCCGGACTCCGAATCGGGCGCCTCGACTCGGATGCGCTCAGCGCGCGGCGCGGCTTCGAGACGATCTACGACGACTTCCGCGAAGGCCGCACGGACGTGCTGGTGGGTACGCAGCTCGCCGCCAAGGGCCTCGACCTGCCGACGGTGACGCTCGCGGCCGTGATCGCCGCCGATGTGACGCTCAACCTCCCGGACTACCGCGCGGCGGAGCGCACGTTCCAGTTGCTTGCCCAGGTGGCCGGGCGTGCAGGACGAGGGCCGATGCCCGGAGGCGTGATCATCCAGACCTACGCTCCGTCCCACTACGCGGTGAGAGCCGCTGCAGCCCTCGACGTCGACGGCTTCGCCGATGACGAGCTCCTCCGGCGCCGCCTGCTCGGCTATCCGCCCTTCAGCGTCCTGGCTCGCCTGCTGGTTGCCGACGCCGATCGAGCGCGGGCCGAGGAACGCGGGCGACAGGCCGCAGCCGCGGTCGATGTCCCGGGCGCCGAGGTGCTCGGCCCGCTGCCGTCGTATGTTCCGCGACGTGCAGGCCGGTACCGAATGCAGGTGGTCATTCGCGCACCTGATCGCGAGACGCGGTTCGCCGCCCTCGAGCGGGTGCCGCCCGGTGTCGCCATCGACGTCGACCCCGAATCGCTCCTCTGAATCGGTACAATGCCCACCGCCATGCCCATCCGACGCATCCTCACCGCCGAAGAGCCGATCCTTCGTGAGCGGACGAAGCGGGTCTCGACGTTCGACGCCAGCCTGCACCGACTCCTCGACGACATGCTGGAGACGATGCGCGACGCCCCCGGCGTGGGACTCGCCGCGAACCAGATCGGCGTGCCGCTGCAGGTCGCGATCATCGAGGTCGAGGACCGGATCACCGAACTCGTGAACCCCCAGGTCGTGCGGGGCTCGGGCGACCAGGTCGATTGGGAGGGATGCCTCTCGATCCCGGGCTACGTCGCCGAGGTCACCCGCCACGAGAAGGTGACGGTGAAGGCGCGGGATCGGCACGGCAAGGAGTTCCGGATCAAGGGCATGGAGCTCCTCTCCCGGGCGCTCCAGCACGAGATCGACCACCTCAACGGGACGCTCTACATCGACTATCTCGAGTCGCTCGAGGAGCTGGTGCGCGTCAGCGAGGCTGCCGAGGAGGTCACCGAAGAGGCGGCCGCCGGGATCTAGTGGCTGGCATCGGTCGGATCGCATTCCTCGGGACGGGGGCCTTCGGGGTCCCGCTGCTGCGACGCGTCGCCGAGATGGCGGACGATCTCGTCGTGCTCAGCCAGCCGGACCGGCCCGCAGGCCGCCGTCTCCAGCTGCGTGCGACGCCGGTGACGGCATTCGCCCGCGAGCACGGCGTCCCGGTGATGACTCCCACCCGGCTCCGGTCCCCGGAGGCCCGCGACGCGCTGCGCGCATTTGCGCCGGATGGCCTCGTCCTGGTGGCGTACGGCCAGCTCGTGCCCCAGGAGCTCCTCGACATCGCCGACCGGCCACCCCTCAACGTCCATCCATCGCTGCGGCCGCGCCATCGCGGCGCAGCGCCGGTGGCGGGCACCATCCTGGCCGGCGACCGCGAGGGCGGCGTCACGCTCATGGTGATGACGGCAGAGCTCGACGCCGGGCCCATCGTCGGGCGATGGCCGGTGCCACTCGGCGGCCGCGAGACGACGCCCGAGCTCGAGGCGACCCTCGCCGACGTCGCGGCCCAGGTCGTGCCCCCCGAGCTCGAGCGGTGGGCGTCGGACGGCCTCGAGCCCGTGGCTCAGGACGGCGCGCTGGCGACGCACGTGCACCCGTTCACACGAGCAGACGGGTGGATCGACTGGCAGCGGCCTGCCGCCGAGATCGATCGCCAGGTCCGGGCGCTCCAGCCGTGGCCGGGAGCCTGGACGACGATTGATGGACGGCGCATCCATGTTCGCCGCGCGCGACCGGTTCCCGGCGTCGATGGCGTTCCGATCGGCGCGCTCCTGCCGGGCGAGACGCCGTGCGTGGCCTGCGGCGTGGGTGCCCTCGCGCTGGAGATCGTGCAGCCCGAGGGACGAGCCACCATGCCTGCCGACGCGTGGCATCGGGGCATCGGCCGCGAGCACGTGCTGCTCGGCGCCGGAGGACCGGTCGGGGCTGCTCGCTAGCGGCTCGCGCCGCTCGGCAGCTCCTCTGTGACCTCGTTCGGCAGGTGCAGCATGTTGTGGACGCTCCACACGCCATTGATCTGACCCGCCTCGCTCGCCAGGCGGTCGCGCATCGCGGCATCCGTGACTTCGCCACGAAGGACCACGATCCCGCGCTCGACGTTCACGTTGATCGAGCCCTTCGGTACCGACGGGTCACGGAAGAGCGTCGTCTCGACCTTCGATGCGAGCGTCACGTCGTCCGGAAACGCCTCACCGCCCTCGCCGGCATGCCTGACCGCGGCAAGGGTTCCCGTGGCATTGGCGCGCGCCGTCGTGATCGCTCGCCCCGTCTGCCGCGCGGTGCGCCGCACCGTGGCCATTCCCTGGTCGATGAGTCGCGCGCGGCGTGCCCGACCTCGCGACGGGTCCAGGAGGAACCCGGCGAGCGCCGCAGCAGCGGCCGAGAACGCGGCGATGGCGGTCGCCCCCAGCCAGCTGGGCCCCCTTGGCTCTCCGCCGATCGTTCTGCGCGCTCGCCGGCCCGTGGATCCCGCGCGCCGCCGGGCGTCGCGGGTGCGCCTGTTGATCTGCATCATCTGTCTGCTCTCCAACGGTGGTGAGCCTCCCACACGGCAGGCAGCGTGCCGGGACCGCCGTCCATCGGCAGAATGGGTCGATATCGGTTCCGTTCGAGGTCGGATATACTCGGGCCAGCCCTCACGGAGGTGGGCACAACAATGCTTTTCGACCCGCTCTACATCTTCGCCGTCCTGCTCCCGACCCTTGCCATCACCGGCTGGGCGACGTGGCGGGTGAAGTCAACCTATGGCAAATGGTCCAAGGTCGATTCGGGCATCAACGTCGATGCGTTCGACTTCGCGCGCCGGCTCCTGGATCGCCAGGGCCTGCAGGACGTGAAGATCGAGCCGACCCCGGGCAATCTCACCGACCACTACGATCCGCGTGGCAAGGTGCTGCGCGTCAGCACCCAGGTGGCCGACGCATCGGCCCTGGGGACCACAGGCATCACGACCACTGCGCCCCGACTCTCGGTGGCGGCCGCCGCCGTCATCGCCCACGAGGTGGGCCACGCGCTCCAGGATCACGCCGGCGAGCCGGCCATGAAACTTCGCCAGGCGATCGTGCCGGCCGCGCAGTTCGGATCGGGAATCGCGCCATGGCTCGTGATCGCCGGCGTGCTCCTCCAGATCACCGGCCTCGCGATCGTCGGGCTGATCGGCTTCGGCGCTGCCGTCCTGTTCACGTTCGCCACGCTGCCGGTCGAGATCGGCGCATCGGGCAAAGCGCTCGCGTTCGTCAACGGCCTCGGTATGGCCGGCGACCGGCAGACGGGCGCGCGCGATGTCCTCAAGGCCGCGGCCTGGACCTATGTCGCGGGTGCGCTGACCGCGCTGCTGACCTTCCTGTACTACGCGTGGCTCATCTTCGGACGACGTGACTGAGCTTCCCATCGCCGGCCCGCTGCCGGCGATCAGCGAGATCGACTCCACATCGCTCGCCGCGTGGCTCGCAGCCCGCGGCGAGCCGGCGTATCGGGTGGACCAGGTGCTCGGCGGAGCGCATCGGCCCGAGGCGTCGAGCTTCGACGAGATCACCGACCTGCCGGCAGCCCTGCGGGACGCCCTCGGTCGATCCTTTCGCTTCAGCACGATCGCCGACAGCCACGTCATCGGCGCCGATGGCGGCATGACGGCAAAGGCCGTTCACGAGCTCGTCGATGGACAGCGCATCGAGTCGGTCCTGATGCGCTACCCGGCGCGCGGCGCGATGTCGGAGCGCACGACCATCTGCATCAGCTCGCAGGCTGGCTGCGCGGTCAACTGCCCATTCTGCGCCACCGGCCAGGCGGGATTCGGCCGGCAGCTGACGCCGGGCGAGATCGTCGACCAGGTGCTCCACTGGCACCGGCCCCCGTGGAGTGCGCTCGGGGACGGCAGGGAGGGTCACTACAACATCGTCTTCATGGGCATGGGCGAGCCGCTCAACAACGCCGACCGTGTCTTCGAGGCCGTGAGGCTGCTCAACGATCCGGAACGCCTGGGGATCGGGGCGCGGCACATCACGGTCAGCACCTCGGGAGTGGTGCCCGGCATGGACCGCATGATCGATGAGCTGCCGCAGGTGAACCTGGCCATCAGCCTCCACGCGGCCACTGACACGCTGCGTGACGAGCTCGTGCCCATCAACCGAAAGTGGCCGGTTGCAGCGGTGATCGCGGCCGGCCGCCGATTCGCGGGTCGCACGCGCCGCCGCGTGAGCCTCGAGTACGTGATGATCGACGGCCTCAACGACACCGACGTGCAGGCCGATGGGCTGATCGAGCTCGCCCGGGGCTGGCGATCACACCTGAACCTGATCCCGCTCAACCCGACCCCCGGCTCGCGCTGGAGCGGGACGCCGGCGGCCGGGATCGATCGCTTCGTCCGCCGCCTGCGCGACGGAGGCGTGTCGGTGACGGTGCGCGACACGCGCGGCCGCGAGATCGACGCGGCCTGCGGTCAGCTGCACGCCCAGCTCTCGGGTCGCTCGCTGCGCGAGACGCGGGAGGCGGCGGCGCTTTCGGCACCGGCATCGTGACCGGCCTCCCGCAGATCAGCGCCAGCATCCTGAACGCGGACTTCGGAAGGCTCGCCGACGAGGTCCGCAGGGCCGCCGACGGTGGCGTCGACTCCATCCACCTGGACGTCATGGACGGCCACTTCGTCGACAACCTGACCATGGGGCCGGTCGTCGTCTCCGCCGTGCGGGCGGCCACCGACCTGCCCTTCCACAGCCACCTCATGATCAGCAACCCGCTCGCCTACGTCGAGCGCTTCGCCGATGCGGGGAGCGACCTCATCGTGTTCCACGTCGAGGCCGACGACGACGCATCCGAGGTGATCGACGCGATCGAGCGCGCCGGCAGGCGCCCCGGCATCGCGCTCAACCCCGAGACGCGGGCCGAGGCGGTTCGCCAATATCTCGACCGCGTCGACCTGCTCCTGGTGATGACCGTCTACCCCGGCTGGGGCGGCCAAACCTTCATCGGCGGCGTGGTCCACAAGCTCTCCGCGCTCACCGCCGAGATCCGGCACCGCGGGCTGAACCTGCCGATCGGCGTCGACGGCGGGGTCAACCTCGAGACGATCGGTCGGGCGCATGCAGCGGGCGGGGACGTGCTCGTCACCGGCAGCGCCCTGTACAGTACCGATGGCGACCTGGCGCCCACGGTCGCCGCCCTGCGCGCGGCCGCCCGCGGCCACGACGCCACGCCGGATCCCGACGCCGAAAGGACCTGACGCTGCTGCCTCGCCGCCTCCTGACACCCGCGTTCGCCCTCGTCCTCGTCGCCATCGCCGCCGTCGCCTGCGGCCAGGACGGCCCGCAGCTGCCCGGTGTCCCGACGCCGTCCCCGACGCCGGAGCAGCCGCGCGAGGTGGCCGTCACGGTCGTTGCGCGCGGGAGCGAGCAGCCGGTGGCCGACGCCGAGCTCCGCTCCGAGGCGGACGCGGTCGTCACCGCTGCCGATGGCACCGCGACCTTCACGGCCATGCGGGGAGCGACGCTCGACGTGGTGGCGGCCGGCCACGACCCGGCCGAGGCGACGGTCCCCGACCAGGGCGACCTGCGCGTCGAGCTTCGTCCGAACGTCGTCAGCGGCGTCGTCACCGACCTCGATGGTGAGCCCATCGCCGGCGTCCGCGTCTTCACCGATGGCGGCGACCTGATGACCGAGACCGACGACGCCGGTGCCTACGAGCTCGCCGGCCTGCCGGAGGGTGCCACCCTCGTGTACAAGATGCCCGGATATCGGCTCGGCGAGATCCTCATCGGCGACGAGATGACGCAGGATGTGGCGATGCAGCCGTTCGAGGCACGCGCCCTGTATGCGCCGTCGGCCGTGTTCGAGGCACCCGGCCGGCTGGACGAGATGCTCGCCCTCCTCGAGCGGACGGAGGCCAACGCCCTCGTCATCGACGTCAAGGAGACCGATGGCAGGCTGTACTACGCCACGGATCTGGAAGCCGCCGTCGAGGTCGGCGCCGTGCGGGAGGCGCCCGTCTTCGATCTCGAGGAGCTCCTGCCGATGCTCGAGGAGCGCGGCATCTACACGATCGCGCGGATGGTCGTCATGAAGGACAACACGAGCGCCGTCGCGCGCCCGGAGATGGCAGTCCGCAACAGTGCCACCGGCGAGCCATGGCGCGACAACATCGGCGGTGCCTGGCTTGATCCATCGGCCCCCGGCGTGGCGGAGTACATTGCCGCGATCGCCGGCGACCTGGCCGACAAGGGTTTCGACGAGGTCCAGCTCGACTACATCCGCTTCTTCAGCGACGGGCCCTACGACCTGGCCGATACGAACCTGCCGAACACCCAGTCCTTCCGCCTCCCGGCGATCCAGCGCGTGCTGCGCGTCGTGAGCGAGGAGCTCGACGTGACGCGCACCTTCCTGGGTGCCGACGTCTTCCCGATCAGCTTCATCGTTCCCGACGACCAGGGCATCGGGCAGCGTCCGGAGGTGATCATGCCGTACGTCGACTACTTCTGTCCGATGGTCTACCCGTCGCATTACGGACCGGGCGTCTTCGGCTTCGACGTGCCGAACGACTTCCCGTACGAGGTGATCGACGAGACGCTCCAGATCATGAACGAGCAGAAAGAGGGACTTCCGGTCGTCATCCGTCCCTGGATCCAGGACTTCGGCTACGGGTCCTTCGCGCCATACACCGCCGCACAGGTGCAGGCCGAGTTCTCGGCCGCGGCCGACAACGATGCCGAGGGCTGGATGATCTGGAACGCGCGGGCAACCT
>JBQTHZ010000071.1:0-9039 GCA_052388515.1 Chloroflexota bacterium
GCAACGCCGGATACAGACTGCCCTGCTCGAGGTCCGATTCGGTGACGAGGTGGGCGAGGGTGTGTGCGGCTTTCATGAACATGTCGTCAGTGATGCGTTGGGCGCGCGCCAGCGTCAGCTCGTCGGAGATCAGGTCGATGACGTGCTCATCGGCGACGACGTCGCCCTCGTCGTCGCTCATCGGCGCAGCGCGCGCTCGAATCGTGCTCGCGATCGGAAGGGGCCGAGGACGGCGAGACGGGCCCCGGCTGGCTCGAGATAGCGCTGCGCGACGTCGCGCAGGTCGTCGAGGGTCACGGCGTCGAGCCGCTCGATGACCTCGTCGACGGTCAGGATGCGAGTGAGCAGCGCCTCGCCGGTCCCGATCCACCCGGCCACCGCACCGGAGTCCTCCATGCGCAGCTCCAGGCGCCCGCGCGTGTAGGCACGGGCGCGCGAGAGCTCCGCCGGGGCGACCCGATCGGAGCAGATCCGCTCCAGCTGCTCGAGGATCGCTCCGACGACGCGCTCCGCGTCCTCGGGATCGAAGCCGGCGTGGACGCCGAAGCTGCCGACATCGGCATAGGAAGCGCTGAAGGTCGAGACGTCGTACACCAGCGAGCGACGCTCGCGCAGATCGAGGAAGAGCCTGCTGCCCATGCCATCGCCGAGGATGGCACCGAGCAGGTCGAGGGCCCACCGGTCCGGGTCGTGGCGGGCGACGCCCGGCATGCCGAGGCAGAGGTTGCCCTGGCTCAGGCGCCGGTACGAGACCCGCAGCGAGCCCGCGTCCGACGGATTCGGGGCGGCAATGGGCCTGGCCATCGGTCCCGCGTCCCCGGGATCGCCTTCGGGACCGTCGGCGGTCCAGCCGGCGCTGGCCCGAACGACCTCCTCGTGATCGATGGCGCCTGCCACCGCCAGCACCATGCCCGCAGTGCGGTACGAGCCGCGCCAATGCTCGATGACCGCGCGGTGCGTCGCGCGGCGCACGCCCCCGATGGTTCCGGCGATCTCGCGGCCGAGGGGGTGCCCAGCGTAGAGCAGCTCCTCGAACAGGGTGAAGACGTGGTCGGACGGCGAGTCGACGTACATCCGGATCTCGTCCACGATGATCGGCTTCTCGGCGGTCAGGTCACGCCGGCGGAGCAGGGGCCGGAGCGCCAGCTCGCTGACCGCCTCGAGCGCCACGCCCAGGTGCTCTGCCGGGACCTTGGCGCTGTACACGGTGAGTTCGCGGTCGGTGCTGGCGTTGACGGTGCCGCCGATGCCCTCGACGCGCTGCGAGAGTGAGCCCGCCTCCGGATGCGCGCGCGTCCCCTTGAAGACGAGGTGCTCGAGCAGGTGGCTCAGGCCGGCGTGGGTGTCGTCCTCGTGGCGCGACCCGACCGGGACGAGCAGCACAACGCTCGCCGATCGCGCGCCCGGCAGCGCCTGGGTGACCACGCGGAGGCCGCTCCGCGCGACGGTCCGCTCATGCGGGACGACCGCCCGCAGCGGCGCGCGTGCCGCGGTCGCGGTCACGCTCCGTCCTCGTCCTCGTCGGCGCGCTCGCCGTCGGCGGCGTCGGTCTCGGCCGACATGAGGAGCTCCATCTGGATGAAGCGCAGGTCGCGCGCGAGCTCATCGGCGTTGCGCGGCAGCGGGCGGCCGTTCGCCGCCGGCTGATCGGCGTCCGCCAGCTCGGCCGGCCGGGTGGCACCGCTCGCGGCGAACTCGAGCACGACCCGCTCGTTGCCGATCACCAGCGTGTACACGAGAAGCTGATCGCCCGTGGTATCGAACTGCAGGTAGTCGAACGAGTCGAGGTTCAGGCAGATGGCCAACGGGGTGAAGTAGGACGCGACCTCGGGATGGTCGACCACGATGCGCTCCACCCACCCGGTCCCGCTCGATTCGACCCGCGCGCCCCGGTGGTAGGTGTAGCTGACCGTCTGCTTCAGCAGCGGCCGCAGGATGTTGTAGATGTCGCTCTTGCCGGTGACGACCCCGGTGTTGATGTAGAGCTTGGCGCGCGCCTCGGTCATCGGCTCGCTCGTGCGGATCGTCGGGGAGTCTAGCACCGGACCGATGCCGTGGCGGTCCACGCACGACCGGCTGCTAGGATACGGCCCGTGAAGCTGCTGGCGGCCGACATCGGCAACACGAACATCACCATCGGCCTCTTCGAGGACGACCGATTGGCGCGCTCGTGGCGCGCCATCACGCGGGCGAACGCGACGCCGGACGAGGTCGCCGCCATGCTGACCGGGCTCCTGGCCCTCGACGCCCATCGGCTGGACGAGCTCGATGCGGTCGCGCTGGCGAGCGTCGTCCCACCGTTGACCGAGACGTGGGAGCGCCTGGTGACGGAGCGAATCGGCGTCGAGCCGACGATGGTGGACGCCGCCTCGCTGGAGGGGACCCTGGAGATCGCGATCGACCGGCCTTCGGAGGCGGGAGCCGATCGGCTCGCCAACGCGCTCGCGGCCAGGATCGAGTTCGGCGGTCCCGCCATCGTCATCGACCTCGGGACGAGCACCAACTTCGACCTGGTCGACGCCGATGGAGCCTACATCGGCGGCGCGATTGCCCCCGGCATGGGGCTCAGCCTGGAGGCCCTCGTCGGGCGCGCCAGCAAGCTCCCGCGCATCGAGCTGCGCCGCCCGCCGAGCGCCATCGGCACCAATACCGTGCATGCCATGCAGTCCGGCGCCGTGCTCGGCTATGTCGGGCTCGTGAGCGGGCTGCTGACCGCGCTGCGAGGTGAGCTGCTCGAGCGCTCCCCCGCCGACGCCCGCGTGACCGTCATCGCCACCGGCGGCTACACGCACCAGCCGTGGTTGCGGGAGGTGCCGGGCATCGATGCGGTCGAGCCCGACCTCACCCTGCGCGGCATCCGCTACGCCTGGCAGGCCGTTCGCGACCGCGACCGCAGCACCGCGCCGAGCGTCGAGCGATGAACGAGGGGCTCGGCCCGCTCGCCGGCCGCCGCATCGTGGTCGGCGTCTCGGGCAGCATCGCCGCCTACAAGGCGGTGACCCTGGTGCGCCTGCTCGCCGAGCGCGGCGCCGTCGTCGACGTCGCCATGACCTCGGCCGCAACCCGCTTCGTCGGGCCGCTCACCTTCGAGAGCCTCACGCATCGGCCCGTCCTGGATGACGTCTTCGAGCTCGATGCCGATCAGCAGATCGCCCACGTCGAGCTGGCGGAAGCGGCCGATGCCATCGTCCTCGCCCCCGCCACCGCCAATCTGCTGGCGGAGCTGGGAGCCGGCCTGGTCGGGGACGCCGTGACCGCCATCGCGTGCGCCAGCCGCGCGCCGGTGATCGTGGCGCCCGCCATGGACGCCGGGATGTGGACGCATCCGGCGACGCAGCGCAACGTGGCGACCCTCCGCGAGTTCGGCTACCTCATCGTCGAGCCGGAGGTCGGCGAGCTGGCGTCCGGTCTGACGGGCATCGGCCGGCTGGCCGAGCCGGCGGCCATCGCCGACGCCGTCGAGCGGCTCTTCGCGCGTGCAGGAGACCTCGAGGGACTCCACGTCGTGGTGAGCGCAGGCGGCACGCGAGAGCCACTCGATCCGGTGCGGTTCATCGGCAATCGGTCGTCCGGCAAGATGGGGGCTGCCCTTGCCGAGGCGGCCCGCGACCGCGGGGCCAACGTCATCCTCATCGCCGGCGCCATGAGCGTGACCCCGCCGCGCGGCGTCACCGTCGTGGATGCCACCACCGCGCACGCCATGCGCGAGGCCGTCCTGCGGGCCGCGACGACCGCCGACATCCTGGTCATGGCGGCCGCCGTCGCCGACTTCGCCCCGGCCCGCGCCAGCCGGGCAAAGATCAAGCGTTCGGGCGAGAACCTCCAGATCGAGCTGGTCCCGAACCCGGACATCGTCGCCGAGGTGGGCGAGATGCCGGACGATGTGCGGCCTTTCCTGATCGGGTTCGCGGCAGAGTCGAACGATCTCGAGGCGAACGCCGCCGCGAAGCTGCGCGACAAGGGGCTCGACCTCATCGTCGGCAACGTGGTCGGCGGCCCGTTCGATGCCATCGGCTCCGACGAGAACAAGGTCACCGTCTTCGGCGCGGAGGGCTCTCTCACGGATTGGCCGATGCTGCCGAAGAGACAGGTCGCGGAGCGGCTGTGGGACCTGATCGGCGACCGATATCGGCGAGCGCGGCCGCCGACAGATGCCTCCGCGCAGAGCGGGCGACGTCGCCGCCGATCGTGATCGTCGTCCATCGCGCAGACGAGCTCCGCGAGGCCATCCTCGAGCGGCGCGTCGCCGGCGACAGCGTCGGCTTCGTGCCCACGATGGGGATGCTGCACGATGGCCAGCTCTCACTCGTGCGCCGGGCTGTCCTGGAGAATGGCTGCGTCGTCGTGTCGAGCTTCGCGAATCCCGGCGCCTTCACGTCGCTCGACGAGGGAACGGCCGGGCCGCGCGACCACGCACGGGACCTCGCGCTCCTCGAGCACGCGCGGGCGGCCATCACCTTCGTGCCCGACGTCGGGACGCTCTACCCGCCGGACGACACGACCCGCGTCACGGTCGAGGGATTGACGCGACAGCTCGAGGGAGCCTCACGCCCCGGCCACCTCGACGGGCTGACCACGATCATGCTCAAGCTGGTGCATCTCGTGGGTCCGGCACGGCTCTATCTCGGACAGCGCCATGCTCAGCAGATCGTCATCGTTCGCCGCATGCTGCGGGACCTGTTCCTGAACGTCGAGCTGGTCATCTGCCCGACCATCCGCGAGGACGACGGGCTGGCCCTCTCGAGCGCCAACGCGCAGCTCGGTATCGAGGAACGGCACGCCGCCGCCTGTCTCTACCAGGCACTGACGGCCGCCACGGAGGCGTACGATGCCGGGGAGCGCTCGGCCGAGGTCCTGCGATGGCGGATGAGCGACGTGCTCTCGCGTGAGCCGAAGGCCCGCATCGACTATGTCAGCGTCGCCGATGCCGCCACGCTGGTCGAGCTGCAACGGGTGACCGGCCCGGCGCTGGCGCTCCTCGCCGTCGGGATCGGGCGCACGCGGCTCACCGACAACATGCCCCTCGCCTGGGACGTCGCGTAGACCAGCGATCCGCGTCCGAAGGTACTAGTGCGGTCCGCCACCCCGACCCTATGATTTGCCTCGTCACCAGTGACGGAGGGCCCCACGGCCGCACCGTTGCAGGTGCATTGGGAGGCCGGCGGGTGCCCACGCCCGGCCTCCCACCGCGTTCGCGGATGCTGCGGAGGGCGCTATCGTTGAGCGCCTCGTCGTCCCGTCACCGAATATATCGCCACTGATATATTCGCTGAGGCGGGGACGAGCTTCGCCTGACCGCGGTCCGACGTGAGCAACGTCCCGTGGTACAGCTAAAGCCGCGCCAGCAGCGCCTCCACGTCGATCGCCCCGCCCACCAGGTCGATGATGGTCTCGATCTTCTCGGTGTCGCTCGCGTGTGTCTTCACCAGGATCTCGTCGACGGCCTGGGCCGTGCGGTACGTGTCGGTCTCGACGATGTAGGCGAACAGGTCGGCCTCATGCAGCGCGGCCATGAGCGACCCCGATGGCCGGTAGCCGCCGCTGAGAATGACACCGCTCACGAGGGGATCGGCGCCACTCCGCGCATTCGCCTCGAGCGCCGCCCCGAGCAGATCCTCGCGGTCACCGGGCGTGATCAGGAGGGTCCGATCGGCGAGATGACCGATGGCGTGCTCGGCCTGCATGGCACCGATGGCAACGTGACCGATCGTGCGTCCCGGCTCGGCGCGCCCGGCGAGCAGCTCCCCGTCGAGATGGGTCACGATCAGCTCGAGCGACGGGTTGGCCAGGAACTCCGAATACGGGATGCATCCGAGGAGGTCGATCCCGTGCATCGCCAGGCCGCGTGCCAGCACATCGGGCAGCTGTGGATGTGACTCGACGTCGACCTTGTTGACGACCGCACCGAGCACGTCGACGCCGTGAGCGGCGAAGAGCGCCCGGTTGAGGACGATCTCGTCGATCGGCCGTCCCACGCCACCCTCGCTCACGATGATGACCGGCGCATGGAGCATGGCCGCGGCACGCGCGTTCGAGAGTCCGACGACGGCGCCGACGCCGGCGTGCCCGGTCCCCTCGATGACGACCAGGTCCCTATCCGTCGCCACCCGACCGTAGGCGGACACGACCAGCGCGTCGAGGTCGTCGGTGATGCGGCCCATGATGAAGTCGGTCGTGAAGCGGCGCGGCAGCGTGACCGGGCTCATGTCGTTCAGCGCGTCAGGCAGGTCGAAGACCTCCTGCATGAGCACGGCGTCCTCGTCCGCCCGCGTGCCGTCGACCACCAGGTAGCGTTGCCCGACCGGCTTCATGAAGCCCAGGCGGAGCCCCCGGTCGCGGATCGCCGCGATCAGCCCCAGGCTGGTGGTCGTCTTGCCCCGGTTCTGCCCGGTCGACGCCAGGAAGACCCGCTTCGTGGTCATGTCAGATCGCGCGCGGGAGGTGCACCTGGCACCTAACGCCGATGTGGTCGATCGATGGCAACGTCGCTGGGATGCACCTTCACGAGCGGGATTTCGAGCGCCGCTCGACGAGCTCGACGCCTTCGCGCAGGCGTGTCACGAGATCGGCGTCGATCATGTCCGGCTCGAGGTGCTCGCCGAGCCGCTCGAGCATGTCGGCGGCGACGCTGAACAGGACGTCCGCATCGGCGATGAAGAACTGCGGCTCATTGTTGTAGCGCACCAGCGTGAGGCGGCCCTGGAGCGTGAGACCGGCCTCGGTGTGCGAGAGCTGGGTCCCGAAATTGTGGCCCTGGATGCCATCCGGGTTGTTGAGGAAGTTGAGCGCGTTGTCGATGACCAGCCCGAACCGCGCGCGCCAGCTCACCAGCCGCTCGTGCACGTCGGGGGGAAGCCCCATCTCGCCGAGCTCCTCGAACACGCCGCGATCGACGGTGAGCAGTCCGACGAGCGTCGAGCCGGCACGGCCACCGAGCATCACCTGGAGCGACCGTTCGAGGGTGAAGACGTCGGCGTCGAACCGCGGGCTCGTCGTGACCTCGGCCAGCAGGTCCTCGACGTTGTCGAGCTGACCAGGATCGGCGAGCGCATTGGCCAGGTTGTGGATCTCCTCCCGGAACAGGAATCGTTCTTCGTGGTCGAGCATGGGAGCGCTCCTCTCCTGGCAGCCGATGCGTCACGGTCGCCGCGCCCGGCGCGGCGCCCGCATCGGTCTGGTGGCGGTGCTAGGGGTACAGGCCGCGGAGCGTGGTCGCGTCGGCGACGCGCGCCACGGCGACCATGTAGGCGGCGGTCCGCATGTCGACCTCGTGCCGCTCGCTCATGGCGCGCACGGCGGCGAAGGCCCGATCCATGATCTCCTTGAGACTGTCGTTGATGCGATCCTCGGTCCAGAAGAAGCTCTGCATGTCCTGCACCCACTCGAAGTAGCTGACGGTCACACCGCCGGCGTTGCACAGGATGTCGGGGATGAGGAAGACGCCGCGGTCGTGGAAGATGGCGTCAGCCTCGGGGGTCGTCGGGCCATTCGCCGCCTCCGCGACGATCCTGGCCTTCACGTTCGGCGCATTGCGTTTCGTGATCTGGTTCTCGAGCGCAGCCGGCACCAGGATGTCGCAGTCGAGCTCGAGGATCTCCTGGTTGCTCACCTCGTCGGCGCCCGGGAACCCGATGACGGTGCCGTGCTCCTGCTTCCAGCCGCTGACCCTTGCCGGGTCGAGGCCGGCCGGATTGTGGATGCCGCCGGTGGAGTCGCTGACCGCGACGATCAGCGCGCCCTCCTCCCTGAGGAGCCTTGCGGCGATGCTGCCGGCGTTGCCATACCCCTGGATCGAGACGCGCGCGCCGACCAGGGGGATGCTCAGTGCGGCCGACGCCTGGAGCAGCGTGAACACGACGCCGCGCGCCGTCGCCTCGTTGCGTCCGAGAGACCCGCCGATCGAGATCGGCTTGCCGGTCACCACGCCGGGGATGGTGTAGCCGTGATGCATGGAGTACGTGTCCATGATCCAGGCCATCGTCTGGGCATTCGTGTTGACGTCGGGCGCCGGGATGTCGCGAGTCGGGCCGATGAGCGGGCTGATCTCGGTCGTGAAGCGCCGCGTCAGGCCCTCGACCTCGCGAATGGAGAGCTTCTTGGGATCGACGATCACCCCGCCCTTGGCGCCGCCGTACGGGATGTCGACGCAGGCGCACTTCCAGCTCATCCACATCGCCAGCGCGCGCACCTCGTCGAGCGACACGTCCTGGTGGTAGCGGATCCCGCCCTTGCCCGGTCCGCGGCTCACGTTGTGCTGAACGCGGTGGCCGGTGAAGACCTGGACACTCCCGTCATCCATGGTGACCGGGAAGTTGACGGTGAGCTCACGCTGCGGGACGCGCAGGACGCGGCGCATCCCCTCGTCGAGATCGAGCTGATCGGCGGCGTGGTCGAACTGAGACTGGGCGACGGCCCAGATGTTCGGAGCCTCCGCCACCGGATTCTGGCTGGCCATCAGGTGCGCTGAGTGCCTCCTCTGCAGTCGCGATGCGGCGCCTCTACACGCCACGTTCATCAAAGGCGGAAGCAGGCCGAGTCGCGGGTGACGGTTGCCGATTCTAGCGCACGTGCCGCACGGAGCACACGCTCGGGAGGCGTCGCTTGAGCATCGGTCGCGCTGGGGCGCCGACTGTCGCCAGCGGCTCGTCCTGACGACCGTCGGCGCGGGTGGCCGCCCGTTGGCGCCAGCGGCTCGTCCTGACGACCGTAGGCGACCAACGGCCTCGCCTGGCCTCGATCCACACATGACGCGAGCGTGGATCCGTTTCGCCATAGCCCTGCACTGCCGATTCGGACGCGCCCAAGGTCGCCAGGACAGGCCCGTGGCAGGACTGACGTGACCGCAGCCCACGCACTTCGGGACGCGATCACCCAGATGACCGCCTGCCGCCTGATCGCCGCGAGGTGCATTGGACGCGCAGTAGGATCGGCTCGATGAGGATCCGCGATGTGCTCGACGCAGCGCCCCCGCGCCTGACCACCGCCGACGCGGAGCGGGTGGCCGCCACCGTGTTCGGCGTCACGGGGCCTGCTCGCCCG
>JBQTHZ010000072.1:0-11018 GCA_052388515.1 Chloroflexota bacterium
GGCCGCGCCAATCCACTCCACCGCTCCAAGCCTATGACAAGTGGTGACACCGGTGACAACCCGCAAAAACAGCGGCGTGTCACCGCTGGTCACCGCGGCGGCACCGGACGGCGCATCTGGTGCAAAGCGGTGACAACCCGCATAGACACTGGCGTGTCACCGCTTGTCACCGGATGTCGGTGTCCACCCCTTTGGAGCGACCCCGCCCGGGCTCAGTCGACCAGCGCCCGGACGACGCCCGCGATCCCGAGCGCCATCAGCAGCACGAGGGCGGCGCGGCGGAACGTCGCCGGGCTCGTCTTCAAGAATTGCCGGCTGCCGAGCGCCGTGCCGACGAGGAGCGGCGGCAGGAGCAGCCCGATGCGCAGCAGCGACTCCGTCGAAACGAGGCCGGACAGCGCGGCGACGCCGACGCCCATCGCGTCGATGAAGAGGAAGTACGCGATCAGCGAGGCCCGCGTCGCGTGCATGCCGATCGGCGTCGAGAAGTAGAAGATGACGATGGGCGGACCGCCCGCCGAGGTGCTGCCGTTGATGACGCCCGACACGAGGCCGGTCGCGATGGTCACCGTCCGGCCGGGCACGCGCATGAACGTGTAGCCGGTCCAGAGCACGATCGCGGCGACGAGCACGACCGCGGCGATCACCGCCTGCATCGGTCGGGCGGGGATCGTGGCCAGCAGCCACACGCCGAGCGGGGTCGCCGCCGAGGCGGCCAGCACCAGCGGCGCGACGCTTCGCCAGTCCACGGCTGACCACGCTTTCGGAAGCAGGTGCGCGCTGGCCAGTACCTCGAGCGCGAGGACGACCGGCACGACCATGGTGGGCGGCATGGCGAGCGTCAAGCTGCTCACCCAGATCATCGATGACCCGAATCCCGAATAGCCGCGCACGAAGGCGCCCGCGAAGATCGCGAGCACGGCGTACGCGAGCGTCGGTCCGTCGAGCCCGGCGATCATGCGGTGCAACGCGTGGCTGGCATGAGCGCGGTCACCGTCGTGTAGGATACGGGCCACGGTCCAGGTAGCGACCAGCCGCGCCAGCGCTGTCCAGGACGGACTATCGCCCCAGGGAAGGGTCGAACCAATGGATACGCGATTCTGGGTGCTCCAGATCTTCAACGGGGTCTCGTACGGCGCCCTGCTGTTCCTGGTGGCCAGCGGCCTCTCGCTGATCTTCGGCGTCATGCGGATCGTCAACCTCTCCCATGGCGCGTTCTTCCTGCTCGGCGGCTACATCGCGCTGTCCGTCATCTGGACGACGGGATCCTGGCTGCTGGCGATCCCGGCCTCGGCGCTGGCCGTGGGCGTGGCGGGCCTGCTGATGGAGCGCACCGTCCTGCGGCGCCTGGGGGCCGAGCCGCTGCGGCAGGTGCTGTTGACGGTCGGCTTCGCGTTCCTCTTCCAGCAAGCGGCGCTGGACATCTGGGGCGGCGACAACCTCGACATCACGCGGCCCGCGGCGCTGATGCCGAGCGTCGTGATCGGCAACCTCTACTTTCCGCGGTACCGCCTCTTCATGATCGCCGTGGCCGCCCTGATCGGCGTGAGCCTCTGGCTCGTCATGGAGCGGACGAGCCTGGGCGCCGCCATCCGCGCCACCGTGGACGATGCGCAGATGGCCCGGGGCGTGGGCATCGATACCTCGCGGATCTCGATGCTCGTCTTCGCGCTGGGCGCCTTCCTCGCGGCGCTCGGCGGCGTGATCGGGGGCGCCTTTCTCGGCGTCTACCCCGGACTCGACTTCGAGATGCTGCCCATCGCGTTCGCGGTCGTGATCATCGGCGGCATGGGCAGCCTCACCGGCGCGGCGGTCGGCAGCCTGGTCGTCGGGCTCGCGGACAACTTCGGCAAGGCGCTCATCCCGGAAATCTCCTACTTCACCCTGTATGCCCCGATGGTCTTCATCCTGGCCATCAAGCCGACGGGGCTGTTCGGGCGCGAGTGACCGGACCGCGATGACGTCCCGGCTGAAGGTGGCGATGGTCGTGGCGGTCCTGGCGGCGCTGGCCCTCGTCGTGCCGCAGTCGAACTCGTTCGTGGTCCTGCTCGCGACGCGGGCCCTGGTGCTCGCCATCCTGGCCATGAGCGTCGACATCCTCCTTGGCTTCACGGGCCTGCCGTCGCTGGGGCAGGCCGCCTACCTGGGCGTCGGGGCCTATCTGACGGCGATCCTGGTCGATCGGTACGGCTTCGGCCTGGACGGCAGCTTCTGGCTGGTCATCCTCCTCGGCATCCTCGCCGGAGCGGCGACCGCGGCCCTCTTCGGTCTGTTCGCCGTCCGCGCCACCGGCGTGTACTTCCTGATGATCACGCTGGCACTCGGCCAGTGCGTGTGGGGGCTCGCCTACCGGTGGAACTCCCTGACCGGCGGCGACAACGGCATCAACATCCTGCGGCGCCCCGAGTTCGGCGGCCTTCTGGCTCCCGACATCACCTACTTCTACGTGGTGTTCGCGTTCTTCGTGGCGTCCCTGTCCATGCTGTACGTGCTCATCCGCTCGCCGTTCGGGCGCAGCCTCGAGGGCATCCGGGAGCGCGAGCTGCGCATGCGGATCCTCGGCTACAACACGTGGCTCCACAAGTACATCGCCTTCGTGGTGGCCGGCGGCTTCGGCGGGCTGGCCGGCGTGCTCTGGGCGCACGCCAACGGCATCGTGAGTCCCGAGGACGTCGTCCTGCCGATGTCGGTGGATGCGCTCCTGATGGTCGTCCTGGGCGGCGCGGGCACGCTCGTCGGCGGGGCCATCGGGGCCGGCGTCGTCGTGCTGCTGCGCGAGTTCCTCAGCACACTGGTCCCGTGGTGGCAGTACGTGCTGGGCGGGGTGTACGTCCTGACGATTCTCTACCTCCCGATGGGCCTGATGGGCATCCCGGCACGGCTCCGCCGCCATCCGGTCGCCTCCGCCAGCGCGGAGAAGGCCAAGAAACTCGCATCTCCAGCTCTAGAAAAGGAGGCAGGACCATGACGAAGATCTTCGGAAGAGTGGGAGCGATGGTGGCGGGGCTCGCGCTCGTGCTCGGCGTGACGGCGACGGCCGCCGCCGAGGAGCTGCGCATCGGCTTCCTGGCGCCGATGACCGGCATCTTCGCGCAGGTCGGCCGGGACATGGCGAACGGGTTCCAGATGTACCTGGACGAGGTCGGCAGCGACTTTGCGGGGGCCAAGGTGAAGTTCATCCTGGAGGACGGCCAGGGCAAACCGCCCGTGAACGTGCTCAAGGCCGAGAAGCTCATCCGACAGGACAAGGTGCACATGCTGGTCGGCGGCCTCCTGGCCTCGACGGGGTACGCGCTGGCGCCGGTCAGCACGCGCGAGAAGACGGTGTACATCTCGCCCATCGCCGCCGCGGACGACCTGACCCAGCGCGACCTGGGCAAGTACCCCTACTTCGTGCGGCCCGGCTGGACGAGCTCCCAGCCGAGCCACCCGTTCGGGAAATGGGCCTGCGAGCAGGGCTACAAGCGCATCGTCACCATCGGCGCCGACTACGCCTTCGGCTACGAGGTCATCGGCGGCTTCCAGAAGGCCTTCGAGGACTGCGGCGGCAAGGTGATCCAGAAGCTCTGGGCGCCGATCGGCACCAAGGACTTCGGCCCCTACATCCCGACGATCAAGCGAGACGCCGACGCGATCTTCACGCTCATGGTGGGGCCGATGTCGCTGCAGTTCCCCAAGCAGCTGGCGGCGTCCGGGAACAAGAAGCCCGTGCTGGGCGGGGGCACCAGTTACGACGAGTTCGTGCTGCCCTCCATGGGTGACGAGGTGATCGGGCACGTCTCCGCGCTCCAGTACAGCGCGGCGCTCGACACTCCGAAGAACATCGCCTTCGTGAAGAAGTACCGCGAGAAGTACGGCAAGGTCCCCTCGTACTACTCGGAGAGCAACTACACGACGGCGCAGATGCTCCACGAGGTCATGAAGCAGACGAAGGGGAAGTGGCCGGGCCCCGAGGAGTTCGTCAAGCTGCTGTCGGCGGTGAAGCTGGACGCCGTGCGCGGCCCCGTGAGCTTCGACGACATGCGGAACCCCGTGCAGAACATCTACATCAAGAAGGTCACGAAGACGAAGATGTTCGGCTACGACAAGGACGAGCTCTGGAACGTCGTGATCAAGACCTACCCGAACGTCGGCCAGTTCTGGACGTACGGCAAGGACGCGTTCCTGAAGCAGCCCGTCTACAGCCGCGACTATCCGCCCTGCAAGTACTGCGAATGACGTCGGGACCGACGCCGGGGCCCTCGCCGAGGGCCCCGGCCGGAGCGCCGATCCTCGAGCTCAGGAGCCTGTCCAAGAGCTTCGGCGGTCTCCGGGCCGTGCGGGAGGTCAGCCTCCAAGTATTCGCCGGAGACCGCAAGGCCATCATCGGCCCCAACGGCGCCGGCAAGACGACGCTCTTCAACGTCGTGACCGGGATCCTGCCCGCGACCTCGGGACACGTCCTGCTGTTCGGCCGCGACGTCACCGGCTGGCCGACGCACCGGCGGACCGCGCTCGGCATGGCGCGCACCTTCCAGATCACCAGCCTGTTTCCCAAGCTGAGCGTCGTCGACAACGTGCTCCTCGCGGTCACCGGGCTCCGGCGCTCGAAGTACGTGATGTGGCGCTTCCTCTCGTCCTACCGGGGCGTCTACGAGCGGGCCCACCGCCTCCTGGATCAGGTCGGCTTCCGGGACCGGATGCACGTCGAGGTCCGCAACCTCTCGCACGGCGAGCAGCGCCAGCTCGAGATCGTGCTCGGCCTGGCCAGCGAGCCGACCATCCTGCTGCTGGACGAGCCGGTGGCCGGCCTGTCGTCCGGCGAGTCCGCGGAGATGGCCCGGTTCCTCCGGCGCCTCGATCCCGGGCTGGCGATCCTCCTCATCGAGCACGACATGGACGTGGTGTTCGACGTCGCCGATCACATCTCGGTGCTGCACTTCGGCGAGGTGGTAGAAGCGGGAGCGACGGACGACGTGCGCCGGAGTCCCAAGGTCCAGGAAATCTACCTGGGGGCCGGCTGAGCCGTGGCCATCCTCGAGGTCCAGGACGTCCACACCTACTACGGCGACGCCTACGTCTTGCAGGGACTATCCCTGGAGATCCAGCCCGGGCAGATCCTGGGGCTGCTCGGACGCAACGGGGTGGGCAAGACGACCCTGGTGAACTCGATCGTCGGCTTCACGCCTCCGCGCCGCGGCCGGATCCTCTTCAAGGGCACGGACATCACCCAGATGTCCTCGTTCGCGACCGTGCGGAGCGGCATGGGGCTGGTGCCGCAGGGCCGGCGCGTCTTTGCGTCGCTCACCGTCGAGGAGAACCTCACGGTGGCCGGACGCGGCGTGAGCCGCCACGGCTGGAACCTCGAGCGCGTCTTCACCCTCTTCCCGCGGTTGCGCGAGCGGCGCCGCCAGCGGGCCGGGTCGCTGTCCGGCGGCGAGCAGCAGATGCTGGCCATCGGCCGGGGGCTCATGACGAACCCGGACTGCCTGCTGATGGACGAGCCGTCCGAGGGGCTGGCCCCGATCATCATCCAGAGCGTCTGGGAGGCGATCGGCAAGCTGAAGGACGAGGGACTGTCGATCCTCCTCGTCGAGCAGAACGCCGCCCTGGCGCTCAAGGTCGTCGACTACGTGCACGTGATGGGCAAGGGCCAGGTCGTCTACTCCGCCCATCCCGACGAGCTGTGGGCCAACGAGCCGATCAAGTCCAGGTATCTCGGGCTGTGAGTCGACTGACGAGCGAGGAAACTCGAACGCCACGAGGGCCGCCATGCCTTCGCCGCACTCCTCGAGTCACGGCGCTATCTGTTTAAGCCCATGATAATGATCGTAAACACATTTTAAGACTAGTATTGTGATCGTTGAGTCTGTTGACTTAAAGGGCAGTTCATCTATACGTTAGGCGATGTAAGGTCAGCGATAATGGACGTTATGCGTAACAGACATAAGGCATTACCCGTCCCCGTACGGCGGGCATTGCGGAAGCTCGGCCAGGATATCCGGGATGCGCGGCGCCGGCGCCGCATCCCGGTCGCAATCATGGCGGCGCGGGCTTCCATCAGCCGCGTGACGCTCCACAAGATCGAGCAGGGCGAACCGGGGGTGGCGATGGCCGCCTACGCCACGGTGCTTTTCGTCCTCGGCATGGCCGACCGCCTTGCCGACATCGCCGATCCCCGGCACGACTCTGTCGGCCTGGCGCTCGAGGAGGAGCATCTCCCCCAGCGCATCCGCCGGTCACGGAACGAAGTTCCCGCGGCAGCCCGGCCGGAGCCGCACGGCAGGCAATGATGGAAAAACACGTCCTCGTCTACGTCGACCTACGCGGCAAGCTGCAATTGGTGGGGCGCCTCTGGGGCCGTACGCGCAAGAGCAAGGAGAGCGCCACATTCGAGTACGACAACGCCTGGCTGGACAGCGGCGACCGCTTCGCGCTCGAACCGGCTCTCACGCTCGGCCCCGGGCCGTTCCATACCGGATTCGACAAGCCGCTCTTCGGCGCCATCGGCGACTCGGCGCCCGACCGCTGGGGGCGCGTCCTCATGCGCCGCGCCGAGCGGCGGCGGGCCGAGCGCGCGGGCGAAACGCCCCGCACGCTGTGGGAGATCGACTACCTGCTGATGGTCGCCGACGAAGCGCGCCAGGGAGCACTGCGCTTCGCCGCGCGGGAAGGCGGACCCTTCCTCGCTGACGATGCTGGAACCACGATACCGCCGCTGGTCGAGCTGCCGCGGCTGCTCTCCGCCGCCGATCATGTGCGGGACGATTCTGACAGCGATGAGGATCTCCGGCTCTTGCTGGCACCGGGCTCCTCCCTGGGCGGAGCGCGGCCGAAAGCCTCGGTCCGCGACCGCGCCGGCGAGCTGGCGGTCGCGAAGTTTCCGCACAAGGGAGATGAAATAGACGCCGTCCGCTGGGAGGCAGTAGCGCTGTCGCTTGCTGAGAAAGCCGGCATTCCGGTGCCCGCCTGGCGCGTCGAGGATGTCGACGGCAAGCCTGTGCTGCTGCTGCGGCGCTTCGACCGCGTACAGACGATGCGTGTTCCGTTCCTCTCCGCGATGAGCATGCTCGGTGCGAACGACAATGAGATGCGCAGCTATCTCGAGTTCGTGGATGCGCTCCGCCAGTACGGCGCTGCGCCGAAACAGGACATGCGTGCGCTGTGGCGGCGGATCGCCTTCAGCATCCTGATCTCCAACACCGACGACCATCTTCGCAACCACGGCTTCCTCTACGCCGGTCCCGATGGCTGGCGGCTGGCACCGGCCTACGACCTCAATCCTGTGCCGACCGACATCAAACCGCGGGTGCTGACAACCGCGATCGATCTCGAAGATGGCACGGCCTCTTTGGATCGCGCGATGGAGGTGGCGGCGTATTTCGAGCTCGACACAAAGGCGGCCACCGAGATAGCCGCCGAGGTCGGCCAGGCGGTGGCGACATGGCGATCAGCGGCGGCTAATCAGGGCCTGAGCTCGACGGAGATCGACCGGATGGCGTCGGCCTTCGAGCACGAAGACCTGCAGGCAGCTCTCGAGACGCCGCCGCGCACTGCAAGGACGCGCCGATGAAGCTTGCAAGGTCATCGGCCGAGCACCACATCGATCCCGCTCATGACCTGGGAGAAGTGCTTGCGGGACAACGTGGTCACGCGCTCGGTGAGAAAGCCTCGATCGACGGCGATGATCTGCGACGCATTGGCCACCGAATCCTTCGGAAGGCCCGCCGCCTTCGCGGGGAGCAGCACGCTGCCAGGCGCCCGGGCCCACGTCAGATTGCTCGTCAATGGCACGCAGACCACCGTCGCAATCCGACTCCGATTCAGGTGGTCGCCTTGCACGATCACCACGGGTCGTCGAAAGCCGGGAGCGGAGCCCGCCGGTTCAGGCAGATCCGCCCACCAGATCTCGCCCTGCGACATGTCTACCACTCGGTACGCTCGAGGATTTGCCGCGCGGCAGCCATGACGAAGGGGTCGGTGGGCTCCTTCAACTGGTCGATGACCTGGTTCATGGCCTCGGTGACCTCGTCCGGCGCATGCCGCGAGAGGTACTCCGAAAGTGCCTCGGCGTAGAGTTGGCTTCGCGACTTCCGCGCCCGGCGCGCGTGGCGTTCTGCGGCTCGGAACACATCGTCTGGAAGGGAGACCGCTGTTTTCATACCATGAGTATAACCGAGCCGTCGCTTGGAGGCGCCGTGGCGCCGGCAACGCTAATTGAAAGTCCAACTTTCAATTAGCACCGATCCCTCGTACGATCGGCGCCATGGTTCCGCGGGCCCTGGCGCCACGCCTTCTCGCAGCCGCTCGAAAATTCCCGGTGGTCACGGTGACGGGGCCGCGGCAGTCGGGCAAGACCACGCTGTGCCGCACGATGTTCCCCACCAAGGCCTATGTCTCGCTCGAGTCCCCGGATGTCCGTGAATACGCCACGAGCGATCCCCGGGGCTTTCTCGGAGACCACCGGTCCGGCGCGATCCTGGACGAGATCCAGCGGGCGCCGGCATTGCTCTCGTATCTGCAGGGCGAGGTCGACACGCGGCGCGAGCCTGGCCGATTCATTCTCACGGGGTCGGCGAATCTCGCCCTCCTCGGCTCGGTCAGCCAGTCGCTCGCCGGGCGCACGGCCGTGCTCCACCTGCTTCCGCTCAGCTGGAACGAGCTCGGACAGTTCCCCGCGCCTCCGGGCGATCTCTGGACCGCGCTGTGGAAGGGCGGCTACCCCGCCATCTATGATCGGGGGCTCGACCCCGACGAATGGCTCGCCAGTTATGTCGCCACCTACGTGGAGCGCGACGTGCGGCAGATCCTCAACGTGGGCGACCTGACGACGTTCCAGACGTTCGTGCGCCTCTGCGCGGGACGCTCCGCGCAGCTCCTCAACCTCTCCGCGCTCGCCGCCGATGCCGGCATTTCGCATGTCACGGCGCGCTCGTGGATCTCGGTCCTGGAGGCGAGCTTCGTCGCCTTTCGCCTGTCCCCCCACCACTCGAACCTGACGACGCGGCTCGTGAAGACGCCGAAGCTGCATTTCTACGACTCGGGCCTGCTCTGCTATCTCCTCGGCATCCGCCGCCCGGAGCATCTTCGGGACCACCCGCTGCGCGGTCCCGTCTTCGAGACGTGGGTCGTCGACGAAGTGTTGAAATCACGCCTTCACGCCGGAATGACCGGCGGACTGACCTTCTTCCGGGACGGCAAGGGTCGTGAGGTCGATCTCCTCGTCGAGCACGGCAGAGCCCTGACCGCAGTCGAGACGAAATCCGGGCAGACCGTGGCCGAGGATCAGTTTGCGGGCCTGGCGGCATTCGCCGAGCTGATAGCGAGCACGCGGCGCGCGCCGGCGTTGCGTCGGGTCCTCGTCTACGGAGGATCGGCCCGTCAGGAGCGCACGGGCGGGATCGTACTTCCGTGGTCTTCGATCGACCGCTACGACTGGACGGCCACCAGTTGATCGCCCGGGACGCCGGCGAGATCCGGCGTCGGCGGGGTGCTACAGCGCCAGCGCCTTGTTCGATTCGGCGGGGAAGCCGTCCTTCTTGATGCGGCGCTTGATGCGGTCGCGCGTCATCGCGTCGAGCCGGTCGATGAAGAGCACGCCGTCGAGGTGATCCATCTCGTGCTGGAACACGCGCGCCGTGAGGCCGCGGGCCTTGATGGACACCGACTCGCCGTCGAGGTCCTGGCCTTCGAGCCGCACCCACTCGGCGCGCGTGACCGGCGCGAAGATCCCCGGGAGCGACAGACACCCTTCCTCGGCCGTGACCTCACCGCCCTGCTCGGCGATGACCGGGTTGACGATCGCGCGCGCCTCGCCGCTCTTCTCGTGACCGACGACCATGAGCCGGAGGGAGATGCCGACCTGGGGGGCCGCGAGGCCGATGCCGACTTCGTCGTACATCGTGTCGATCATGTCCTCGACGGTTCGGCGGATCTCCGGGGTCATCGCGCCGACGGGCGCCGCGCGCCGCCGGAGCACTGGATCGCCGTACTTTCGCACCTTTAGAACGGCCATTCGACGGGGTCTACCTCCACGTCGATGATACCGCGACTCCGCGCGCGCCGCCCCCGGAAGTCCGCCAGCGCGGCCTCCAGCACCTCGGGAAGGTCGTCGCCGGCCTTCACCACGATGCGGCGCGCGCGGCCCCGCCGGTCGGTCGCCGGCGGATAGACCGTCAGCCGCGGGGCGCCCCGCAACGCGGCGGCCACGGACTCGACGAGCGGCTCGACCTCGGCCGGAGTCTTGCCGCTCAGCGTGACGATGGCGAGCCGCCGGAACGGCGGGTAGCCGAGCTCGGCGCGGAACTTCAGCTCTTCCTTGTAGAAGAGGCCGAGGTCCTGGGCCGCGAGCGAGGCGATCGCGTAGTGCTCGGGGTTCTGCGACTGCACGACGAGCGCGCCGTCGGCCCGCACACGCTCGGCGGCCGCCCAGAGCTGACCGAACACGCGCTCGCCCGCGCGGAAGTCGGGCAGCCGGAAGAGCTGGTCGGGGCTGACGAATCCCGCGGCGCCGAGCGAGCCGGGCCCGAAGAGCTTCAGCGCGCCACGTGTGCCGACCACGACCTCCGCGTGCGCGGCGGCATGACGCTGCGCCTCCGCCCGCTTGCCGCGCGCGTCGGGATCGTAGCGGGCCACGCTCGCCTTCGGAAATCGCCGGCGCACCGCGTGCTCCACGCGCTCGGGGCTCCAGCCGAACGGCGACAGCCGGCGCCCGCGACAGCCCGGGCAGAGGTCCGGCAGCGGCTGCGTCGCGCCGCAGAGCCGGCACGACAGCGTCGCCGCCGCGCGCGCATACGCGAGCGCAAGCCCGCACTGCGCGCAGCGTACGATGCCGCCGCACTCGTCGCAGGCGAGGGCCGCGGTCAGCCGGCTCACGCCGAGGAAGACGCGGCGCCCGGCGCCCAGCGCCTCGCGCATCGCGCGCGCGAGCGGCGGCGTGATCGGCTCGCGGCGCAGGATGCCGCGCGTGTCCGCGACGCTGACGGCGGGCCACGGCCCGGGCGGCGCGGCGGCGAGCTCGAGGCGCCGCGCGTCGGCAC
>JBQTHZ010000073.1:0-6767 GCA_052388515.1 Chloroflexota bacterium
CGTGCGGGGCGAGGTCGAATCGGTGGACGTGCTGGACGAGATCCTGGGGATCGTCGGTGACGTCGTCGGCGTGGATGAGGTCGTGGACGAGCTGATCGTCACCGGACTGTGACATAGGCGCGGCTCCGTCAGACCCGGCTGCTCGGCGCGTAGGGTGGGCCTGCGCGGTGCGTGTCGGGACTTAGGATGCGCCGATGGACATGACGCTAGTCGTCGTCGGGATCGACAACGGCGCCACCAAGAACAACGCCACGGTGCTCGATGAGTCGGGCCGCTTTCTGGTGGACCGGCTGTACGAGATCCCGAGCCGCGTCGGCGAAGGGCCGGACGCGGCCATCGAGGCCATGGCCGAGACGATGGACCGGGTCCTGGGCGACGCACGCATCGCGCGAGAGCGCGTCGCGGCGGTCGGGCTGGACACGCCAGGTCCGGCCAGCGCGAACGGCGTCATCAGCGTCCGGGGAGCCACCAACTTCGCGCAGCCCGCCTGGTGGGGCTACGACGTGCGCGGCGCGCTCGAGGCGCGCATCGGCCTGCCGGTCGTCTACAACAACGACGGCAACGCGGCCGCCCTGTATGCCCACCGCGTCCACTTCGGAGCCGATGCCGCCCTGCACGCCTCGGTGTCGGCGATCGTCGGGACCGGGCTCGGTGGCGGGGTGATCGAGGCGGGACAGGTCGTTCGCGGCGCCTCGGGCCAGGCCGGGGAGCTCGGGCATATTCGGATCGCGACCGACGGCATCCTGGCCGATCAGCAGCCGATGCCGACGTGTGCCTGCGGCAACCTCGGCGACGTCGAGAGCTTCGCCTCGCTCACCGGCATCGTGCGAAACCTGCTCCCTTACTGGCTGAGCCGATTCCCCGATCATCCGCTGGCCGCCATGCCGATGCTCGACGCTGCAAAGGCGGTGCGCGCCTACGGCGTCGATGGCGACGAGATGGCGCTTGCACTCTTCGAGCAACAGGCAGCGGCGCTCGGGCGGCTCTTCACGATCGCGGCAAACTTCAGCGACCCACGGGTGTACTTCGTGGGGGGTGGGGTGGTCGAGGCTTCGCCTCAATTCCGGGACTGGTTCCTGGAGCGGGTGCGCGTGCACACGACGCTGCGCGAGGAGCAGGCGGCCGTCGCGTCGCTCGCCCTCGTCCCGGACCTCGACATGGCCGGTGCCCGCGGCTCCGCGTTCGCGGCCCTCGCCTCACTCGTGCCGTAGTGCGCTGGGTCGCGATCCATCGCCGCGACGGCGCCGGAGCCCGCTGGCCTCGATCAAGCGCGGCCCGCGGGCTCCTACGGAGTGATGCCGATCCCCGAGTCGATGACCCCACCGATCGCGTCGAGTGCACGCCAGCCGAGCTGACCCGGAACGAGGTCGCGATCACGGAACGCCAGCACCCAGGCGCCATCGGCCACCTGGCCGCCGGGCGCTGCGATGCCATCGACCACGACGCGACTCACGCCTCCCGATGCCGTTCCGAAGAAGAACGAATTCCACTCCTCACCGGTCTCGCCGCCCATGGAGACAAGATGGGCAGCCATCTCACCAGCGCCCCCGCCGCTGCCACTGCCGATGACGTCGGCCGACCACCCGGTGCCGGCCGTCCCCGTGAATGCGACCACCTCGACGCCGTGCTCGACCCGGCGGGCCGCCACGGCAACACCCTCGCTGAGACGAACGATGGCCGGCGCCGTGATCCCCTGCTGCGCGGCGACCGACCCGAGATCATCGGCGCATCCGCCAAGCATGCCAGCCCACAGCAGGATGGCCGCTAATGCGTGTATGCGCCGAAGAGTGCCAGCGACCATTGTTCCTTCGTCGGGCTGATCGAGATTCCGGGCGACCTGCTGAAGCTCAGGCTGTAGTCGAGGCCGCCGTAGGTGTGGTAGTAGCGATAAACCAGGTTGTCGGTGCGGCCGACGAGGGTGTCCTGCCGGATCCGGATGTCGGCGAGTGCCCAGTGCATCGGGCAGCCCCAGCGACCGAACTCGTGGAAGCTCCACGCCGTTCCGACGTTCGGCGTGCCGTCGCTGGGCCACTCGTCCAGCTCTTCATCCGCGCATGGCCAGTGCGAGTAGCGGCCTCCGCTGCCCACCTGGGAATGAAGGGACGCGCTGCCGGCCCACGCGAGCGCCATCGAATCCGCCGATGAGTTCGTCGGGTTCATGCCGCGCAACCCATCGCGCCACTCCGCGTACGTCCACACCCGCCATTCATACGGTCGGGTGCTGCGAGTCCTCGTCACGGTGAGCGAGATGTAGAGGTCCTCCTTCTTGGCGGACCCGGCGACGCCCTCGTTCGGCACACGCAGGCTGCTGCCCGGGAGCTGGCGTGCCTCGACCAGGTCCTCGGGACGCTGCCTGCCATCAGGGGTTGTCACGATCCGCACCAGCCGGCGCTCGTACGACGTGACCAGGATGTCCGATCCCGGCTGATCGAACGCGGGACGCAGGGCGGCTCGCTCGTTCGAGCGCATCGTGGCGAGCGCATGCTCGCGCTCCGCATCGGTCAGGGCAATCTCCCCGACCAGTGGCGCGATCGGCGGCGCCGCGAGCGCGGCGCCCGGTCCGGCCGGGAGGGCGGCGCCCAGGATGGTGGACAACGCCGCCAGGATCAGTGGCCGTCGTCGCGTGATCATGTATTGCTCTCCGTTCGATCGCCGGCAGCGCGGCGATGTGAGGGCGAGCGCGACGTGGTCGACACGGTACGAAATTCCTGCTTACTGGCTGCTTACCAGGCGCGTATCGGGCGTCCGCGATGCTAGGCTGAGCGGCATGACTGCACAGGTGGCGCATCGGCCGCTCGTCCTCGCCGATCTCGTGCCGGGAGCATTGGTCCGCGACGTTGCCCTGGTGCTGGCGGCGGCCGCGCTGACCGGGATCGCCGCGCAGATCGCGGTCCCTCTGCCCTTCACGCCGGTCCCGATCAGCCTTCAGACGCTCACCGTGCTGCTGGCCGGCGCTGCTCTGGGACCGATGCGCGGCGGCATGGCCATGCTCCTCTATCTCGTGGCAGGCATGGCCGGTGTCCCCTGGTTCAGCGAGCAGCGATCCGGGATCGACTTCCCGTCGTTCGGCTACATCGTCGGCTTCGTGCTCGCGGCCATCGTGGTCGGCGCAATGGCGCGGCGCGGAGCCGATCGAACGGTGGTCGGCACCGTCGGGCTCATGATCGTCGGCAACCTGCTCATCTACGCCGCCGGTGTCGCGTGGCTCGCCGGCTCGCTCGGCGTCACCGTGGCCAGGGCGCTCGAGCTCGGCGCCATCCCGTTCCTGGTCGGCGATGGGCTGAAGATCGCGCTCGCCGCCGGCCTGCTCCGCGCCGCGTGGAGGCTCTCTGGGAGTCGAGCGAGAAGCGGATCGCCGGGCTCCACGAATCGGGATCCGGCTGGCTCAACGGTCAAGTCAGGCGAGGCCGAGGGTTGGAGCGAGCTCGATCGGCGCGAGGAGCTCCGGACCGTCGCTGGCGACCCGGTTGACCGCCGTGCTGACCGGCCAGATGCGCAGGCCGTCAACGGCGGCCGGGCGGAGCAGGGAGCGGACGTGACCGAGGTCGGCGTCCGCATCCAGCCAGATGTCGAAGGCATCACGCTCCAGCAGGACCGGCATCCGGTCGTGGACCGGTGCCAGCAGCTCGTTTGGCGCCGTGGTCATGATCGCGGCGGTGGGATCGTCCCCGTGGATGGGGCTCCAGATGCCCGCCAGCGCCAGCATCTCCCCGTCAACGGCGGGACCGATGGCATACGGCTGTCGCGGTGATGCCCTCCGATCCCACTCGTAGAACGCATCGGCCGGCACGATGCATCGCCGCGTGCGCAACGATCGTCCGAAGGCGGGAGAGTCCCAGGCGGTCTCGGCGCGCGCGTTGATCCGGGACTGGGCGGCCTTGCGCTCGTCATCGGCCCAGAACGGGCGAAAGCCCCAGCGAGCGGCGGCAAGTCGACGTGCGCCGTCGCGCTGAACGACCACGCGGATCGTCTCGGTGGGCGGAACGTTGTAGAGGCCTTCCGGCAGGTCCTCATCGGGATACGCACCGAAGTAGTCACTGATCCGATGGGAGGGCTCGCCCTGGCTGAATCGGCCACACATCAGCGCGATGGTAGCCGTCCGCAGGACGGCCCAGGAAACCGGTGACGAGAGCCTCGCCGTCAGCGGTCAGGATCGACTCCGGGTGGAACTGGAACCCCTCCACCGGAAAGCGCCGATGGCGCATTCCCATGACCAACCCGTCCTCGCTCCAGGCGGTGACCTCGAGCTCGCGGGGCAGCGTATGGCGAGCCACGGCCAACGAGTGATAGCGGGCGGCATCGAACGGCGAAGGCAGGCCGTCGAAGGCGCCGACACCGTCATGGAAGACCGGCCAGGCCTTGCCGTGCACCGGTGGCACGCGGACGACATCGGCTCCGTAGGCGACGCCGATCGCCTGGTGGCCCAAGCAGACCCCCAGGATCGGGACCGATGGACCCAGCTGCTGCACGAGCTCGACGCTGATGCCCGCGTTCTCGGGTCGCGACGGGCCCGGCGAGATGACGATAGCGTCCGGGCGAAGTGCCTCCACCTCCGCGACCGTGACCTGGTCGTTGCGCGCGACGGTGACGTCGGCGCCGATGCGGGCCAGCAGCTGAACGACGTTGTAGGTGAACGAGTCGTAGTTGTCGAGCAGGAAGACCTTCATGCGTCGCCACCGATGGCGGCCAGCATGGATGCCGCCTTCGCCGCGACCTCGGCCGCCTCGCGCTCGGGTACCGAGTCGGCGACGATCCCGGCCCCGGCATGGACGGTGGCGATGCCGTCGCGGATGAGTGCACTGCGAATCGTGATGGCGCACTCGACGTCGGTCGGCGAGAAGTACCCGACCGCGCCACCGTACGGGCCGCGCCGCTCGGCTTCCAGCTCCGCGATGGCCTGCATGGCTCGAACCTTCGGCGCGCCGCTGACCGTGCCGGCCGGGAAGGTGGCCCGCAAGGCATCGAAGGCATCCACGCCATCCGCCAGGCGGCCATGGACCTCGGAGACCAGGTGCATCACGTGCGTGTAACGCTCGATGTCGCGGAGGGTCGTGACTTCGACGCTTGCCGGCGCGGCGACGCGACCCACGTCATTGCGGGCGAGGTCGACGAGCATGGCGTGCTCGGCCAGCTCCTTTGGATCGGCCCTCAGCTCAGCCTCCAGCGCCGCATCCTCGACCGGATCCTCGTGGCGCGGCCGGGTTCCTGCGATCGGTCGAGTCACCACCTCGCCGCCGCGAACTCGGACGAGCAGCTCCGGCGAGGCACCCACCACCGCGGCGCCAGGCGACACCGCGGCGAGATCGAGGTAGTAGAGGTACGGCGACGGGTTGATCCGCCTCAGCGACCGATAGATCTCGAGGGCAGTGCGGCGCGTGGGAACGGAGAAGCGACGGGCGAGCACGGTCTGCAGCATCTCGCCGGCATGGATCTCCTCGACCAGCCGGGCGACGCCGGTTTCGTAGCGGCCACGCGCCGCCACATCGCGTTCGGACGGCACGACCGCGGCCGCGAAGGTCGCCGGCACTTCGCCCTCAGCCGGCGTCGAGAGCATCGCGACCACCTCTCGCAGCCGCTCCTGTGCGCTCGATCCGTCGAGCGTGGCAACGCGCGCGACCTGTGCCAGGTGATCGAACACGATCACCGAGGACGGCAGGTGGAAGACGGCGCCGGGCATCGCCAGCGGGTCCGCATCCGGGACCGGCACGCGTTCCCATCGGGCGGCGGCCTCGTAGGCCAGGTAGCCGACGCCGGAGGCGAGCGGGAAGGCAGGGTCGCCGGCCATCGGCTCCACGGTTGGAAGGGCGGCCCGCAGGACCTCGAGAGGGTCATCCGAGCCATCGACCACGAGCGTCCGGCCGTGGACGCCGGCGATCGAGTAGCGACCGTACCGGGCACCGCCCTCGACGCTCTCGAGCAGGAAGGCGCATCGCGAACCAAGGCGCAGGGCGGCCGCGACCGGCGTGAGCGTATCGGCCGCCAGCTCGACGCTGGTGACGCGGGTCGGGGTCGCGGTCGTCATCGGTCCTGCTCTCGGGAACAACAAAGCCTCCATCCGGATCAGGGACGGAGGCTCGATTCCGCGGTGCCACCCTTGGTTCGGACCCTGATTGGGTCCGCGCTCATGTGGCCGATGGTAACGGTGGCCTTCCGAGGCTCGCGGGTCCATTCGTCGATGCCGTACCACGCCGGCTTCCACCATCCCGGCTCGCTGCGGTGGCCGTGCGACCGACTACTCGTCCCGGTCGACGCCGTCTTCAGTTGGAGCCGCATGCTAGGTTCGCAAGCAAGATTCCGTCAAGGTCACGTATCCATGACCGATACGCCGAAGACCGCGATCATCACCGGCGCTGCCGCCGGCATCGGCCGAGCGACCGCTGAGCGCCTGGTCGTCGAGGGTTGGCGGGTCATGGGGATCGATCGGACCGATGCATCCATCGACGGCGTCGAGCTCCTGATCGGCGATGCCGGCGACACCTCGCCGCTGACGGAGGCCGTCAAGCGCTGCGGCGGGAAACTGAACGCGCTGGGCTGCTCGGCCGGCATCCCGCCGTCCGGTCCATGGGACAGCCGAGGACATTGGGACGAGGTCATCGGCGTCGATCTCACGGCGCCGTATGAGGCGCTGCGGGTCTGCATGCCTGCCCTTGTCGCCGCTCGGGGTTCGGCCGTGCTGCTCGGCAGCATCGTCGGAGCGGTGGAGGGGTCCGTGCGCTCGCCCGCGTATGCGGCCGCCAAGGCCGGTCTCGAAGGCCTGGCGCGCTCGA
>JBQTHZ010000074.1:0-35518 GCA_052388515.1 Chloroflexota bacterium
CTCGTCGCCGTGGGCCTGGCCAGCGATACACCGCGCAGCTTCGCGGACATCGAGGGCACCGTTCGTCTGGAAGTGCCGTTTCCCGGCTTCGACGATCTCGTGCCACTGGCCTTCGACCAGGTTCGCCACTATGGCGCAACGACACCGGCGCTCGTCATCCACATGGCGCGCGGGCTGAGCGTGCTGCTCGCGGCGCTCCCGATCGATCGCCACCCGCCGCTCCGCAAGGAGGCACGCGTTCTCGCCGCCGCCGCGTCGACGATCGAGCTGCGGGCCGATCGCGAGCGTGCCATCCGAAGCGTCGAGCCACTGATCCGCTGAGCGCGAGCCGAGCTGCGCCACGATGAGGGTGTCGGCGCTCGATCCAGGGCAGCATCACGCCGGCCGCCAACCAGCGCGGGGGGAACTCGGGTCCGCACACCCGAATCTCTCCCCGCAACGAGATTGCGGGCGCTATCGGTGAGCGGCTCGTTTCCTATCAGCGATTATATCGTTACTGATATATCAGCTGAACGGGGACGAGCCTCGCTCAACCGCCGGACCCGACATGAGCAATCTCCCTGGGAGCGACATCTGGTCGCGCACATCGAAGAACAGGTAGAGGTTCGCAGCGCGATCGGTGCATCGGACGCATCGGTCTAGAATCGCCTTCGTGCTGAGCCCCGCGCGCCGCCTGACCGCTTCTCCGCCGCGATGCACCGCCGTGCGCCGATGACCGATCGCGACGAGTGGACTGGATGGGACGGCGATGGCGCCGCAGATCGCGTCGGCCGCAAGCGCGACCGGCTGGCGCGGCTGCTTGCCGTCGCCTCGATCCTCTACTCGAAGGGGAGCGGCGACGCCGGCGTGGCGGTGGGCGAGATCGCGCGGCTGACCGGCATGACCACCCGAACGGTGTACCGCGACATCAACGCGCTCGACGACGAGCTCGGCGTCCCGGTCTTCCAGGCGGGTCGCGGTCACTATGGCATCGACCGCAAGTTCTTTCTCCCGCCGTTGCGACTCTCGGTTCCCGAGGCGATCGTCCTCTTCCTGGCCTCTCGCCTGATCGCCCGCTGGAGCGATCAGTACGACGCGACGGTGGTCACCGCCTTCACGAAGCTGGCCGATACGCTGCCTCAGCCGATCGCCCGCCACGTGACGGCAACGATGCTGGCGGTCGGCCAGCACGAATCGAACGAGCCCTTCACGCGCACCTTCGCGGCGGTCGCGCGCGGCTGGGCGGAGGGCCGGGTCGTCGAGCTGACGTACGACCCGGGGAGCGGCACCGAGAAGCACACCCGCGTTCATCCCTACTTCCTGGAGCCAGATGCGGCGCTGCGGAGCGTCTACCTCATCGGCTTCGACGAGCCAGCCGATGCGATGCGGACCTACAAGGTCGAGCGCATCCGCTCGGCCACGCTCACGACCGATCGGTACGAGATCCCCGACACGTTCGATCCCGACGCATGGCTCGCCAACTCGTGGGGCATCTGGTCGTCCGACTCGACCCCGACCGAGCGAGTGCGACTACGGTTCGAGGCCTCGGTGGCACATCGGGTCCGCGAGGCCGTCTGGCATCGGTCCCAGGTGCTGACCGAGCTGGACGGCGGGAGGGTCGAGCTGACGGTCACCGTGGCCGGCACGGTCGAGATCCGGCCCTGGATCCTCTCGTGGGGAGAGGGGGTCGAGGTGCTCGAGCCGGCGGATCTGCGCGAGACCGTGGCCAAGGCGGTACGTGACGCGGCCGCGCGTTATGCCGACTGAGGTCGAGGCCAAGTTCCGCGCCGAGTCCGCCGAACCGCTCGCCGAGCTGGCCACACGCCCGCGCCTCGGACGCGCGGTGCTCGGGACCCCGCGCACGGTCGACGAGACCGATCGATACCTCGACACCCCCGACGGGCGCTTGGAGGCCGCTCGTTGGGCGTGCCGCCTTCGGTCCCGCGAGGGCACGACTCGCATCTCGCTGAAGGGTCCGCCGGGCGAAGGCACCGATGGCTGGTATCACCGGCGGCCGGAGGTGGAGGGCCCCGCGACCCCGACGGTCGACCCCGGCGGCTGGCCGCCGAGTCCGGCGCTCGAGCTCCTCGCGACGCTGAGAGCGGGCCGGCCCCTCGTCGAGCAGGTGCGCCTGGAGCAGCGGCGCACAGAACGTGCGGCTGCGCTCGACGACGGCACCCCCATCGGAATCCTCACCCTGGACCGTGTCCGCATGCTCGACGGCCAGGAAGACCTGGGCGAGCTGTTCGTGGTGGAGCTCGAGCTCGACAGGTCATCGGACGTCGTCCGGGTGGAGCTGGACGGGCTGGCGGAGGAGCTGGCGACGATCGACGGCCTCGTGCCGGAGCCGCGCTCGAAGCTCGAGCACGCCCTCGAGCGCATCGCCGGGCGCCGGTGAGCTCGATCGGCCCGATCACCTGGTCTCGTGGCCGCTCGCCGCTCGAGTGGCTCGCGCTGGTGGCCGCCCTGGCCGTCTTCGGCTACGTGGGCTGGGACGGCGCCCTGTGGGATCCGCGCTTCCAGCTGATCCTCCATCTCATCGGCATCGGCGCAATCGTGGGCGTGGGGATGCTGGCGCTCCGGGGTGGCCAGCTGCCGAGGACCCCGCTCGAGCTCCCGCTGCTCGGCGTGCTCGCCGCATTCGCGCTGGCCACCGTGAGCGCCCTCAACGTCGGCATGAGCCTGCGGGCGATGGCATCCATCGGCGCTTTCGCGGCCATGCTGCCGGTCGCGCTGCTGGCCGTTCGTCACCGCCCCAGCCTGGTCGGGCTGGTGACCAGCGTGCCCGTCCTGCTCCTGTCGATCCCGACCCTTGGAACGATCCTCGCGCGTCGGATCGAATGGGTCGTCGTCGGCGCCCCCGGCCTGCCCCCGCTGCGGCTGCCGTCCGAGGGCACTCCGTTTGGCTCGGTGGCGGTACCGCCGTTCGTGCTGATCCCGGCCTGGGCCCTGGCCGGGCTCATCGAGCCTGCCTGGCTTCGGAGAGCGGTCCGCCTCGGCCTCGTGGCGGTCGGCATCCCGCTCGTCGTGCTGTCGGGGTCACGATCTGCATGGCTGGCAATCGCCGCCGGGATCGCGATCGGTGTCTTGCCGCGGGTGTGGGGCCAGCGCCACCGGGTGCGGTGGCGACGCCTGACCGGACGCCGTGTCCTGCTCGGCGTCGGTGTCCTTGCGGTCGGCGCTGTCGGCCTGGCCTTCATGCTGCCGCGACTGACCGCGGTCACCTCACTCATCTATCGGGGCGCGCTCTGGCGCGACACGATCGCGGCGTGGAGCAGCGATCCGCTCCTCGGCATCGGCCCGGGATTCATGCCCTACGCTCGCCAGGCGGCGGCGGCCGATTTCAGCTTCCCGGTGCGCCAGCCGCACTCGCATAATCTGCTCCTCGGCGTCCTGGGCGACGCCGGGCTGCTGGGCCTTGCCGCGGCGCTGATCGCGGTGGGCACCCTGGCTCTCGTGGCGGGTCCCTGGCGCAGCAGGACGCCGACCGGCAGGACAGCCGCGGTCGTGCTCGTCGGCCTCGGCATCGGCGGCCTGTTCGAAGACCTCACGTTCCTTCCCGGCTTCAATCTGCTCGCGCTCCTGCTGGCGGCCGTGGCGCTCCTCGACGCCGGTGCCGTCCGATGGGCGCCGGCACACCCCGTGCCCGGCCTCCGGCGCGCCGGCATGCTGCTCGCGACCGGCGCCGTGGCAACGGTGCTCGTCGGTGCCATGATCGTGGCCGATGCAGGTGCCATCGCCTATCGGACCGGCACCGATCGCGCGGGCCACGCAGACTGGGCGGGGTCGAGCAGCTGGCTCGCGCGCGCCGTGGAGATCGACCGATGGCATCCGGCCGGGCCCCGTGCCCTGGCGGTCTCGGCGGACGCCGCTGGCCAGCCTGCCCTCGCGCGTTCCGCAGCAGAGATGGCGACCGTGCTCAATCCGGGAGACGCGGTCGCGTGGACCAACCTGGCGTTCCTGTGCGCTGAGGGCAATGCCCGGCCGTGTGCCGTCGAGGCGGCCGAGCGCGCCACCGCGACGGCGCGCTACCAGGCTCCCGAGCTGCTCAATGCCGCCGTGCTGCTCGATGGTCTCGGCGAGGTCGACGCGGCCGACGCGGCGTATCGGCTGTCACTGCTGACCCATCCGGCCACCACGTTCGTGGTCGAGTGGCCACGCGGGATCGAGATCGGCGACGGCACGATCCCGGACGTGACGAACGCATCGTGGCAGCTGAACCTGCTGCTGGCGCGGCATGCCGGCGCTGAGCCGATCGAACCGGCCGAATTCGCCGATCCGGCCGTCCGGGCGCTTGCCAGCGCTGCGGTCGGCCAGCGCGCGGATGCGGAGGCGTGGCTGACGCGGGCGCTCGACCAGCATGCCGATGAGATCAGGACGCATGACATCAACATCATCCTGCGCGACGCCTGGGGGTTGCCGATCGATCACGCGGTCAGCGTCGCCTCGGTGGTCCGTGGCGCAACCTTTCCCGATCGTGATGCCGGGGGCGGTGGTCCACGCCTCACCTTCGACATCGGCAGCTTTCGGGCGTACCCGCTCGACGGGTTCGTCGCCTCGACGGTGAGCCTCTCCACGCAGCCTGCGTTCCCATGGACGCTGCAGCGCATCCTGCCCTCGCTGTGATTCCCATGGAGTTGGTGCCGTAGGCCGGTCTGTGCGACGCCTTGCGCGTCCGCTGCAGCGGAGGGCGCGATCGGAGCGTGCCTCGCGGCCCTATCAGCGGTTATATCGTTACTGATATATCTGCTGAGCGGGGACGAGCCTCGCCCGACCGCCGGTCCCGACGTGAGCAACGTCCGAGGAACGACGCCTAGCTGGAATCCTCGGGAAGGGGCAGGCGCTGGATGAGCGCCAGCCGCGGACGCTCGGTAACGGGCTCGGGGACGAGCGGAAGGCGAAGCCACGCTTCGCCGGCGCCTCCCGCCCGGTACCGCGCATCGAGCCTCCGGGCTGAGATGGCGTCGAGCCCGAATCGCCCCAGCGCTTCGGCGAGCAGGGTTCCCTCGCCACGGAGCGCGTGCGAGACGACGCATCGGTCGCCATCCAAAAGCACCGCCTCGAGTCGCTCCCGGCGCGTCGCGAACGGGCGGCGCTGCCAATCCTCGCCGCCGCTCCAGAGGAGGTCCGACGCGACGAACGCCGGGCGGCCGGCGCGACGATCCCCCGCGAGCCGGCGGCGGAGCAGACCCGTGTCGAGCCAGCCGCCCTCGTCGAGCGCGAGCAGCCATCCGTCGAGCACGACCCCGTCCTCCATGAGGCGCTCGGGCAGCTCATCGACCAGCTCGCCGAATGCGGTGAGCGCGTCGGCCATGCCCTCGGCCCTGAGCCGGATCAAGCGCGCATCGTCGATCCATGCCTGGGTCCGGATGCCGGGCCACCATGCCTCGAACAGGTACGCCGGGTCGTCGAACGGCGCAACCCCTTCGGTTGGCTGCATCGGCGCCACGCGCGCCGGAAGGCGACCGCCGTCGGCGGCGGGAATCGACAGGTCGAGCTGGTCTCCGGGCACAGCCCGCCGCGTCAGGCCGTCTTGCGCCGGCGCGGACGGGGTGCCTCGGCCGCGGCCTCTGCCCCGGCGGCGCTTGCATCGGCCTTGGCGGACTTCCGGTCGGAGCGCGCGGCGGCGACGGACGCCTCGAGCGCTGCCATCAGGTCGGTGATGTTCGTCGGCTCGGCTCGTGCGGCAGGCTCCGGCTTCTCGCCAGCGACCTTGCGCTCGATGACCGCCATGAGCGCCTGGCGATAATCGTCGTGGTACTCATCGGCGCTGAAGTCGCCCGTCATGCTGGCGACCAGCTGCTCGGCCATCTTCTTCTCGGATGCCTTGATCTCGATCTGGTCCTCGGGGAGGTTCAGCTCATCCATCGATCGGACCTCGTCGGGCCAGTGCAACGTCGTCAGCAGCATGCTGTTGCTGAACGGGTTGAGCGCGGCGAGCTGCTCGCGATCCTTGAGCACGATCTTGCAGATGGCACTCTTGTTCTGCTCCGCCAGGACGGACTTGAGGAGGTAGAAGGCCTTGGCGCCGATCTGCTCGGGCTCGAGGTAGTACGCGGCCTTCACGAACTGCGTGCCCTGGTTGTCGCGCGCGGCGCTCACGAACATCTCGATCTCGATCGCCCGCATCGTCTTCAGCGGGACGGAGTCGATGTCCTCCTCGCTGACCACGACGTACTTGCCCTTGCTCCATTCGTAGCCGCGGACCGTCTCCGATCGCGGGATCACCTCGTCGTGATACGGGCAGTACACCTTCATCTGGATCCGGTTCAGGCAGCTGGCATGGAGCAGGTTGAAGCCGATGCCACCCTGCTCGGTCGCCAGGTACAGCTTGACCGGGATGGTCACCAGCCCGAACTGGATCGCCCCCCGCCACATCGATCGCGCCATTGGACGTCCCTTGCTCCTGTTCAGCGTGCTCAGCGCCGCCGGTGCCAGGCGGTGCTCGAACGCGGGCGCTGATGGTACAACCCCCCTGCAAACCGGCCGGTACCCCATGGGTACCACTCCTATGGCCCATAGACCTACGCCAGCCTCCTTGGCGAAACTGTCGCCGATGAATGACATGACCCCCATGCTCCGCGCCTACGTCCTCGAAGACGACCCCGACATCGCCGCGCTCGAGGCCGATCTGCTGCGCGAGATGGGTTTCGTGGTCGTCACCTGCACGCGCATCGTCGAGCTCGGTGACCTGATGGACGTTGCGCTGCCGCACCTCCTGGTGGTGGACGTGATGCTTCCGGACGGTGACGGCGGCGATATCACCGAGCTGCTGCGCAGCGCGTGGCCGGGCATCCCGGCGATCATCGTTTCGGCCGCCAGCCGCGAGCGGCTCGCCGAGCTGGCGCCGATCGGTCCCGTCGTTCCGAAGCCATTCGATCTCGCGGCGTTCCGCGTCGCGGTCGAGCAGGCGCTCGAGCGCGGTCAGGAGCTCCGCAGCGCGTCGTGATTCGGCGCCGACCGAACCCCCGGATCGCGCGCGCCGGTCGGCCCGGTGACCACGACACGGGCCGACCGGCTCGTCCCGTCTGGAGCCGTCAGCCGATACCGATGCTCGATGGTCGCAACCGCCGAGAGCATCGCGTTCACCGGGCAGTAGCGAGTCGCCGACAGCTCGATCGACCGGCGCAGCGCCTCCGCCTCCACCGGTCCGGCGACCCGGTGCTCGACGGTGATCGTCGTGAAGACCCGGGGATGCCGCTCGGCGGTCTCTCCGCTGACCTCGATCTCGTAGCCGTCCGCGGACTGCCGCTTCTTGCGCAGGATGCTCGCCACGTCCATCGAGGTGCAGCCCGCGAGTGCTGCCAGGAGCGCCTCCTTGGGCCCCGCGGCAGCGTCGTCGCCCTCGGGCGGATCGGCGTCCATGCTGATCTGCTGCGCGTGCTCGGTTCGGGCTTCGACGCGGCTGCGGGCAGGGTCGACGGTGGCGGTGATCGTGATCGACATGCGCGCAGCCTAGCGGAGCTTCGGAACGCCCGATGCGCGTGATTCGGCCCGTGCTGCTCGCACGGCATCGGCGACGGCGTCCGTTGCTCCTGGCGCTCAGCATGCTGGCCACCGGCCTGCTGGCCGCCGAGCTCGCCGTCATCGGCGGTGGCGGCGCGGTGGCCGCCACCGGCGTCATGGCCATGGCGGCGGCGGTCGGGCTCGGCATCGGGGTGGCCTGGCTCCTTCGCATCGCGTCCCCCAACCGAATGCGATCGGCAGCCGAGTTGCTGGAGTCTCTCCTCGCGCCCGTCTTCGACGACAGCTACGCGCTCGTCCTCAGCCCGCGCCTGCCGATCCGTGACGCGGCGCGGCTCGACGGGCTGCTCATCGGACCGGCCGGGGTTCGAGCGATGACGGTTCGCGACTGGGAGGGTCGCTATCGGGTCCGCGGCCGCATCTGGGAGTTCTACGCCGGCCGCCGCCGAGGCTGGGTGCGATGTCGAACCAACCCGAGCTTCGACGCGGTCGCTCTGAGTGAGGCCGTCGGGCGCTGGGCGACCGGAGCCGGGATGCCACACGTGCCGGTGCGCGCGGCGGTGGCCTTCCCGCTCAGGAAGTCACGCGTCGTCCTCGAGGAACCCGACGACGAGATCGTGACGGCCGACAACGGTCCGTGGTGGGGCAACTCGATCGGTCGCGCTCGACGTCTCGACCCGGCGGCCGGGGCCGCCTTCGTTGCGGCGGTCCTCGATGCCGCCGACGCGCCCCTGGCGACGCCCGCATCGACCAGGGCCACCCGCCCCTCGTCCTGAGCCAACCCTCAGCCGGGTGCCTCGTCGGTCCGCAGCCACGCCTCGGCGGTCCGTTCGTCGAGGACGTCCGCCAGCAGCTCGTCCGGCCGTTCGTCGTCGGCGACGAGGAGGACCTGGATTCGGGTGCGGCTGACCGCGACGGCGGAGACCGTCCGCGCAAGCTCGGGGTACTGGCCCGAGGTGATCGTCGCATCGGTCATCGCCAGGAATCGGTCGGTCACGTTGAGCAGGCCATCGAGCGGACGGCTGCCCATCGGCACGTGAATCGTCCCGGTCACCCGGATCGGCGGGAGTGCGAACTGCGCCTTGACTGCGCGCTTGGGGATCCGCATCTCTGAGCTCGTCCCGCCGGTCAGGCCGGGCGCGGACAGCAGGAGGATGGAAGCCAGATCGATCACCGCGGACGGCGCGGCCAGCGTCGCACTCGGATCCGCGTGCTCGCTGATGGTCGCCTGCTCGACCGCCAGGTGCGAGCCGGTGAGCTGGTTGAGGATGTCGGTCACCCGACCGAATCGCGTCTGCACCCTTCCGGAGACGCGAAAGGCATCGGTGATGAGGTCGACGTCGACCTGCTGCATCGCGCCGAAGCCGCCGAACTGGTCCATGGTTGGGGCGATCCTAGCCGATGCGATCGATCTTTCGCGCCCTCCATATCTGCTCCGCAGGGTACGTTCTCGCCCATTCTGGGTCGACCAGCTGGTGGCCGGGCTGCTCGGCGCCCTCGGGAGCCTGGATCTCGATGAGGTCGAGCACCTCGAACCCGTTGGCGCGCAGCAGCCGGATCCAGTCGCCGTAGCCGAGGTGGAACTCGACCCCGGGCTCGCCTGGCCATTCGAACCGGTGCATCCCGAAATACGGACGCAGGAGCCGATCCGCGGCAGGGCCCTCGTCATCGGTCTCCGGGACGGTCAGGACCCAGAGCGTGCCGTTGACCAGGAAGCTGAGCTCGCCGCCGGGGCGCAGGATGCGGGCGGCCTCGGGGATCCATCGGTGCGGATCGGCCCAGATCGAGGCGCCGTATTCGCTGATCGCCAGGTCGAAGCTCGCATCCGGCAGGCCGGTCGTCTCGGCGTTGCCGTGGATGAGCGGGAAGTGGAGGTCGTGCTCGTCCTGGAGCGCGCGGGCGGTCTTGAGCTGCTCCTCGGAGTTGTCGATGCCGGTGACATTGGCGCCGCGCCGGGCCAGCCAGGCGCTCACGTACGCGGTGCCGCAGCCGAGCTCCACGACGTCCTTGCCGCGCAGCTCCGCCGGCAGGACATTGAGATCCGCCTCCGGGATGCCGAAGACGCCCCAGGTGACCTCGTTCGTGGCCCATGACCTGCGCCCGTTGGAAACGTAGAGCGGCGCATTGATCTCGTCCCAGTAGGCACGGTTCTTCGCCACGTGCTCGGGTAGCTCGGTCTGGCTCATGCGACCGATGCTAGCTCAGCGCTCCGCGTCGCCGGTGGCGGCGATCCGCTCCGTCTCGCCGCCCGAGCCGGTGGCGAGCAGGATGCGTCCGGTGGCCTGGTCGGCGAAGAGCGCTTCCACGCCGGGCAGCGTGTCGATCTCGGCGGGCGTCTTGTCGTCGCGGATGCGGACGATGCGCGGGAAGCGCATGGCGAATCCCGACCGATGGCGCGCGGAGCGCATGATCCGATCGAACGCGATCTCGACGACCACCTCCGGGACCACGGACCGGTAGCGCCCGAAGTCCTGCACCGTGATGCCATGGAAGCGCTCGGTCATCGCCGCGATCTCCGCATCGGTCAGGCCGGTGTACGCCTTGCCGATGGTCAGCAGCCTGGCGTCCGGCGCATCGGTCTCCCGGACGGCGAACGTGTAGTCCGACAGGACGTCGCGGCGCTTGCCGTGGCCCAACTCGACGCCCACCACCACGCAGTCGAGCGTGGCGAGCGCCTTCTTGAGCTTCAGCCAGCCCAGCCCGCGGCGGCCGGGTTGGTAGATGGAGTCGGGATCCTTGATCATGAGGCCTTCGTTGTGCCGCTTCCGCGCGTCGTCGAAGTGGCGATCCACCTCCGCAGCGGACGTGGCGGAGGCCAGGTGCGCCAGCAGCACCTGCTCGCCGGTGCGGTCCGGCAGGGTGAGCGCCTCGAGCCGCGTCCGACGCTCACGCAGCGGCACCTCGAGCAGGTCATCGCCGCCGGCATGCAGCAGGTCGAAGGCGACGAGGACAACCGGCACCTCCTGCAGCAGCGCGGCCGATGGCCGCACCCGTCCCAGCCGTGTCTGGAGGGAGGCAAAATCGAGGACCGCTCCGGCTCGCCACGGCACCAGCTCCCCGTCGATGACGAGGGGTGCGTCCGACGTCACCGCGCCGGCTGCCGCGACGATCTCGGGGAAGGACCGTGTCACGTCGTTGAGATCGCGGCTGAAGAGGCGGACGGTCCCGTCACCCTCCATGTGCAGCTGCGCGCGGATGCCGTCGTACTTGTCCTCGATCCACGCCTCGTCGCCGACGCGCCGCATGACCTCGGCGGCGTCGGCCACCGGGGTGGCGAGCATGAATCGGATCGGCCGCCCAAGGTGGAGGGCGGCCTCGGCCAGGCGATCGTCGCGCGCCAGGACTGCCGCCTCGCCGATCTCGCCGGTGAGCATGTGTGCACGGCGCACGGCCGCGAGATCCGCATCGAAGGCGGCGGCGACCGCCTCCTCGAGGAGGCCCTCACGCAGGCCGATGCGCGTCTCGCGCGACGAGACCCTGCCGATGAACCGCGCTTCCTCCGCACCGGCCCTTCCGAACAGCTCCTCCAGCAGGCGGATGCGCTCGTCGGTACCGCCCGCGGCCGCGATGGCCGTGAACGTGCCGGCCACGTCGGCCACCGTGAGCGGGACACCGGACGGCGACGCTTCGGCCAGCAGCTCGGCCGCGGCATCGCCGAAGTCCGAGTGGCGCAGGTACGCGGCGCGCGTCGTCTCCTGGTCGGCGCCGCTGGCGCGGGCCAATGCTGCACCCTGCTGGACCCAGCCCATGCCCAGCCTGGCGGTCGGGTCGGCCAGCGGGCGGCCGGCGAAGAAGGCACTGGCGGGGACCAGGTCATCGGCGGGGAGCGCGCGCAGGTACGCGGCGAGCAGGTCGCGCTTGGCGTTCTTGCTCCGCGTCTGGCCGACCGCGTCGGCGGTGGCGGCGAGATCCGCGAACGGGCTGGAGCGGCGAGCTGCCATGACGGAGCGAGTCTAGGCGGCGGCGGAGCTTGATTTCGATCCACGAACGCGGCACGCTGGCGCCATGGTCTTCCCGTGGCAGAAGCGCAACGTACCGCCGGACCTCGCCGCACGCGTGCCGCCGGGACAGGTGCTCACCGAGAAGTTTCCCGTCCTACATTTCGGGCGCGTACCCGACTACGGCGACCTGTCGGGCTGGGACTTCCGCGTGTGGGGCGAGGTCGAGGAGCCGTTCAGCCTGAATTGGGCCGAGTTCCGATCATTGCCGATCGCGGAGGAGACCCTCGACGTGCACTGCGTCACGCGCTGGTCGAAGCTCGATACGCGATGGGAGGGCGTTGCCTTCAGCCACATCGCCGAGGTCGCTCGCCCGACGTCGACAGCCCGATTCGTCATCTTCCACGCGGAGGGCGGCTACACCTCGAACGTGCCGGTGGCGACCGCCATGCAGTCGAACTGCCTGCTCGCCTGGAATTTCGAAGGCCAGCCACTGAGCGCCGAGCACGGGTATCCCCTGCGCGCCATCGTCCCGGGGCCCTACTTCTGGAAGAGCGCGAAGTGGCTTCGCGGCGTCGAGTTCAGTGCCGACGACCACCCGGGCTTCTGGGAGCGCAACGGGTATCACAACGACGCCGATCCATGGAAGGAGGAGCGCTACTCGCGCCCCTGATCGGGCTCCAGGCGCTTGGCGCGCGCGATGAGCTCAGCCACCCGCCGACCTCCCTTGCGGCCGATCTCGCGGAAGTGCTCGTTCGAGTAACGCTCGCTGACGGCCTTGCCGCCCTTGGCGCCGATCTCCTGGAAGAACTCGGGGCCATAGCGGGCGCGCGTCGTCTTGCCCCCCTTGCGACCGGCTTCGCGCACGCTCATGTTGCCTTCGTTGGTGGTGCCGTTCTGGTCGGTGCCTCGGCGCTCGGCCATGTGGCCCCTCCTTGCTGTCTGGCGGTACGGGATTCGTGCTTTCGCACGTCCCGAAAGCAAGTTGCATACCCAGCGTCCAACCCCTTGCGCGAGCGCATGCTCCCGACCGACTAGAATGGCGCGCCGATGCATCCGCTGCTGCGCAACACGGTGATCGGGATCGTGGGCCTGATCATCGCCGGCGCCCTCGCTGCCCTCGCCCTGCTGGGACGTGACTCCGACCAGTCGGTGCTCGCGCTCCTCGGGGCTGGCGTGCTGGGCACGCTCATCGGCCTCTTTCTGTACAGCCAGGGCTGGATCTGGGGAAGCCGTGCTGCTCGACAGCGGGACCACGGTCAGTCGGTGCTCATCGCGATCGGCGGTGGCCTGATGGCGCTCGTGGCCGCGGTCGCGGTCGCTCTCCTCCTGATCCTGCTCCTGCTCTTCGTCCTCGGCTGAGGCGACAGGGCGCTCATGCTCGGCCGCTGCTACGATTGGTGCCCCGGCCGCATCGGCGCACGCGCCCCCATCGTCTAGAGGCCTAGGACGCCACCCTTTCAAGGTGGAGATCAGGGGTTCGAATCCCCTTGGGGGCACCATCCGCCTGCCGCCGCCGAGCCGATGGCCGTCGAACTGCCCTTTTGCTGGGTGAGCAACTATGTTCCACGAAAGGCCGCTGATCGCCCCTTCCATCGTCGCCTGTTGCCGCCCCAGCAACACACGAAATCGGAAGGCGTGCTCCGTTGCTGTTAGTTGCCCCCGTGGAAAAGGCCGGCTGCCTTGACGCCGGATGCCCTGATCCGCGACATCGAGGCTATCTCACCTAGATGTGGTTGATCTCCACCCGGTCGCCGCAGTTGCGGCAATACAGCAGCAGCAGCTTCGGGTCCTCCGGCATCGGGCGCCAGGAATGCACGTCCTCCTCCGTGATCTGCTCGCCGCAGCGGGGGCACTCGTGGCCGAGCTCGAGCCACTGATCGCGCGGGACGTTCTGGCGGCCCATCAGCGCTGACCCGTCACCGGCGGACGATCGGTGGCGGGGGCTCCCAGCCCGGCTTCGGGCCCGATGGCGCCTCGGCCTCGCCGCTGTCCGCGGCCGCCGCGACGATCGCGGCCCGCGTCTCCTCGACCTTGGCCGAGGGCGCGAGCAGCGGATAGGACATCGCGTCGTAGCCCGGCCAGCGGCCCACGTCGCCGTCACGGATCATGACCTGCACCCGGCTGAAGGCACCGGTGACGTCGCGGACGGACCGGTCCATCACCTGGAGATCGCGACCGGTCACCTGCTTCAGGGCGGCAGGCAGGGTCTCGACCAGGTACGCCGGATTGGGATCGGATGCCAGGGCCAGCTCGAGCGCAGCCACCACATCCTCGTCCCGCAGATCGCGTGGCATGGGTCGACTGATGTAGGTCATGCGCGGATCGCGGCTGGGGCCGCGGAAGGTTCTGACGAGCGACTTGATCATCGGCGGCGCGATTGTACCGTCCCGGGCGGCGGCAGGGTCCGTGCAACGCCGGTTGCTATACTGGCGTCCCCTACGAGACACCGATCGCCGCCGCGCGCGTCCGACGAGCGACGCTGCTGCGCCGGCAGCCGAACCCGCAGCCAGGAGTACCCCACATCATCGTGCGCGTCCGAAAGGCCGTCCTGCCCGCAGCGGGCTTCGGCACCCGCTTCCTTCCGGCCACCAAGGCGATCCCCAAGGAGATGATGCCGCTCGTCGACCGGCCGATCATCCAGTACGCCGTCGAGGAGGCAGCCGCCTCCGGGATCGACCAGATCATCATCGTCATCGCCACCGGGCGCAGCGCAATCGAGGACCATTTCGACTCGAACGCATCCCTCGAGCGATGGCTCGAGGAGCGCGGCGACATCGAGATGCTCCGCATCATTCGGCGCATCAGCGAGTTCGGAACGGTCGCCTTCGTCCACCAGCGCGAGCAGCTCGGCCTGGGGCACGCGGTGCTCATGGCCAAGGACCTGGTCGGCGAGGAGCCGTTCGCGGTCCTCCTGTCGGACGACGTCATGCTCAACCCGACCGGGCAGCCGGTCACCAGGCAGCTCATCGATGCGCACCTGGCGCACCGCGGATCGGTCGTCGCCGTGCAGCGCGTCGAGCGGGAGAACGTGAGCCGGTACGGCATCCTGGAGCCCCTCCACGAGGAGGGGCGCCTGGTCGAGATCCGCAACCTGGTCGAGAAGCCGGCGGTCGACGACGCGCCGTCCGATCTGGCCGTCCTGGGACGGTACGTGCTGACCCCGAAGATCTTCGACGTGCTGGAGCAGACCAGCAGCGGCGCCGGGGGCGAGATCCAGCTGACTGATGCCATCCGTTCCCTCATCCAGGAGCAGCCGGTCTTCGGCTACCAGTTCGAGGGCACCCGCCACGACGCCGGCACCCGGCTCGGATGGCTGATGGCCAACGTCGCCGTCGGCCTCGAGTCGGACGACGCGGACGAGTTCCGATCCTACATCCGCGGCCTCGACCTGCGAGACTGACCTCGACGTGGAGATGATCGGCAGGCTGATCAGCGGCCGCTACCGCCTCATCGCGCCGCTCGGCGAGGGCGGCATGGCCACGATCTGGCGCGCCGTCGACGAGCAGCTCGACCGCGAGGTCGCCGTCAAGCTCCTGCGGCCGCAGTTCAGCGCCGATGCCGGCTTCGCCGCCCGCTTCAAGCAGGAGGCGCGCTCTGCCGGCGGGCTCTCACATCCGAACATCGTCAGCGTCTACGACTACGGCACCGAGGGAGCCGATGGCGAGCAGTACATCGTCATGGAGCTCATCGAGGGCCGCGACCTCTCCCCCGTCCGCCACGATCGGGGCGCGCTCTCCGTCGACGACGCGGTCCGCGTCGCGATCGGCGTGGCCGGCGCGCTGGAAGTCGCCCATCGCAAGGGGATCGTCCACCGCGACGTGAAGCCCGGCAACATCCTGATCACCGACACCGGCGACGTGAAGGTCACCGACTTCGGGATCGCCCGCGCCGTCGCCGAGGCATCGATGACGGTCACCGGCACGACCCTCGGGTCGGTGCACTATTTCAGCCCCGAGCAGGCGCGCGGCGACGAGGTCACCGGGGCCTCCGACGTCTATGCGCTCGCCATCGTCCTGTTCGAGATGCTGACCGGCCGCCGTCCGTTCGAGGCCGACTCGGCCGCCGCCGTGGCGCTCAAGCGGCTCAACGAGGATGCCCCGACGCCGTCGTCGATCGGCCATCCCGTCGCGCCCGGCCTCGAGTCGATCCTGATGCGCGCACTCTCGCGCGAGCCCACGGAGCGCTTCCCCGATGCCGGAGCCTTCGCCGAGGCCCTGCGCGTCTGGCGGCGCGATCCGGACGCCGCTCGCCCGCTCGCGGCCGGTGCGGCCGGTGCGGCCGGAGCTGCCGTCGCCAGCACACCGCCCGCCGGGGAGCCGACCGTCTACGTCCCGCCGCGCGTCACCCGCCCCGCCGACCGCATGCCGGTGGCACCGCCGCCGCGCCGCGGCGACCCGTACGAGCGACCGCGCGACGAAGGGCAGCCGTGGTGGATCTGGCTGCTCGCGGTCCTGGCAGTCCTCCTCCTCGGCGCCATCGGCTTCCTCGCGGCGCAGTTGTTCGGCGGGAGCCCCGAAGCGACACCGAGCCCGACGGCCGAGCTCGTGACCGTGCCCGAGTGCGAGGGAGTGGCGCTCACGACCCTTCGTGCCCAGCTGGCCGACCTCGGGCTGACGCCGGACGAGGACCAGGAGAACTCGGACGAGGTCGGCGAGGGCAACGTGATCCGTTGCGAGCCGGCGAGTGGTGAGCAGATCGCCGAGGGAGGCACCGTCGGCGTCTTCGTCTCGAGCGGCGAGGAGGAGGTCCAGGTGCCGAGCCTGCGCGGACAGACCCAGGCGCAGGCCGAGGCGACGCTTCGTGAGTTCGAACTGACCGTCGGTGAGATCAGCACGGAGCCCGACCAGGATCTTCCCAGCGGCTCGGTCATCCGGAGCGATCCACCGTCCGGGAACACGGTCGCCGCCGGCAGCCAGGTGAGCCTCGTGGTGAGCAGCGGTCCGACGCCGTCGCCGACCCCGTCGCCGACACCGACTCCGACGCCCGTCCCGACGCCAACACCGACGCCGGAACCCACCGCGATACCGACCCTGCCGCCACCGCCAACGCCCACGCCAACGCCCGCCCCCTAGGCGCGCTGGCGGCTGCACGGCCTCGAGCCGGTGCTACGATGACGGCCATCCCGATTCCACGCTTGGGAGGCACATTCTTCAGCCATGGCAACCACCGCCCCGATCTCGGTCGATGAAGCGACCTTTGAGTCGGAGGTCCTCAACGCAGACAAGCCCGTCCTGGTCGACTTCTGGGCTCCATGGTGCGGACCCTGCAGGCTCGTCTCGCCGGTCGTCGAGAGCTTCGGCGATAAGCACGGTGAGAGAATGGCCGTCGCGAAGGTCAACACCGACGAGAACCAGCAACTGGCCATGCGATACAGCATCTTCAGCATCCCGACCCTGATCGTCTTCCAGAACGGCCGCGAGGCCGCGCGCCTGGTCGGCTACATGCCCCAGGAGGTCATGGAGGAGCGTCTCAGCCAGTTCATCGCGTAGAGCAGCCGCTACACTCCCCCGCGAGGAGGGCTGCCCGAGCACCGATGATCATCAAGACCGAACGCCGAACCGGTGCCGAGCGCCGCGAGGCGAACGACCCGTTCGCGCCGGACCGCCGTGGCAATGATCGGCGCACCATGTGCTGGGAGGTCGAGAACTGCGACCTCACCATTCGCTACCGGTGTCCGGCCTTCATCCTGCGCCGTCCTTGCTGGGAGCTGTGGGCGGTCGAGGGGATCGGTCCGGCGAGGGCCTGCTGCCACAACGACAAGGAGTGCGAGCCGGGCCGATGCGTGATCGCCGAGAAGCGGTTCGCGGGTACCCCCGAGCCGCTAGAGGTCCACGTCGGGCGCCGCGGCGTGCCGCTGGGATACTCGAAGCCCCGCCGCCACCACTGCCCGAACTTCTACCTGACCAACAGCGACAGGGGTCGGATCCCGATCCAGGCTCCCCAGCTGATGCGCACGCTGATGAAGCAGGAAGGCATCGTGAGCCGATGCGAGCTGCGCGGTGGCGTGCACCTCGACTCCGGCTACGTCAACGACCTGTGCCTGACCGGCCAGTTCAACGACTGCGTCTTCTACGAGGACGCCGCGGACTGACCGCTTGACCGTTCCGGAACGCCTCACGTATCCGCAGGCTGTGGCATCGCTCATCGAGCGGGGCCGCTTCGGGATCAGCCTGGGGCTCGACCGCGTCGAGCGCCTCATGGCCGAGGTCGGTCACCCCGAGCGCAGGCTGCGCGGGGCGCTGGTGGGTGGCACGAACGGGAAGGGATCGGTCGTGGCCATGACGCGCTCGGTGCTCGTCGCCGCGGGGCTCCGCGTCGGCACCATGCCGAAGCCGCACCTCGTCAGCTATCGCGAGCGGCTCGCCATCGATGGGGAACCGGTCAGCGCGCCTGACTTCGCCGCGGCCGTGGAGCGTGTCCTGCCGGCGATCGACCGCGTCGCGGTCGAGGTCGGCCCGCCGACCGAGTTCGAGGCTCTCACGGCCGCCGCCATCGCCGAGCTTGCCCGTCGCCGCGTTGACCTGGCGATCGTCGAAGTCGGCATGGGCGGGCGGCTCGACGCCACGAACGTGCTCGACCTGGGCGTTGCGGCCATCACCAACGTGCAGCGCGACCACGAGGCCTACCTGGGTCACACCCTGGCGGCGATCGGCACCGAGAAGGCCGCGATCATCAAGCCCGGCAACCTGGCCGTCACCGGAGCCTCCGGTCGAGGGCTGCGGCCGATCGTGGACCGATGCGCCACCCTGGCCGTGCCGCTGCGCCGTGCGGGGCCGCATCAACCGTATCGCGCGGCGGTGCGGCGCCTCGGCTGGGATGGCATCACGGTCGATGCGGCCACCCCGTCCGCAGAGCTGCGCGATCTGCAGGTCGGGCTCATCGGGGCCCACCAGGCCGAAAACGCGGCAGCCGTCCTCGCGGTCCTCGATGCACTCGCCGAGTGCCACGGCATCAGCGTCGACGAGGCGAGCCTGCGCCGTGGACTGGCCGCGGCGCGTTGGCCGGGACGCATGGAGCTGCTCGACGGATCGCGCTTCGGCCTGCGGCGGGTGCTGCTCGACGGCGCGCACAACCCGTCCGGAGCCGAGGCGCTGGCCACGGCGCTGGGCGACCTCGGGTTGCAGCGGCCGACGATCGTGTTCGGGTCCATGCGCGGCAAGCGGGTCCACGCCGTACTTCGGGCACTCGCCCCGCTCGAGCCGCGCTTCGTCTTCACCCGCGTGGACGATCCTGGTGCGCACGAGCCGGAGCACCTCGCGCGGATCTGGCGCCGGCTCACCGGAACAATCGCCGTCCAGGCGGCCACCCCGGCCGAGGCGATGCGTCGCGCGGCCGGCGACCCGGTGGTGGTGGCGGGCTCCCTTTACCTGGTCGGTGCCGTTCGGGGCATGATCACCGGCATGGCCGAGGAGACGTGATGGCACCCGAGCTGCGCTGGGGCGAGCGAACCTACCTGATGGGCATCATCAACCTCACGGCTGACTCCTTCTCCGGCGACGGATTGCTGACCGCCGAGCGCGACGCGGAAGAAGTCGTGGCCGCCGCGCTGGCGCAGGGCCGCTCCATGGTCAGGGAGGGGGCCCAGATCCTCGATGTGGGCGCCGAGTCGACCCGTCCGCGCCAGGCATACGGGGATCATCCCGACGTCGACGCCGCGACCGAGGAGGCGCTGGCCGTGCCCGTGGTGCACGCCCTCGTGGCGGAGCTCGGCGACCGGGCGCGGGTCAGCATCGACACGAGCAAGGGGAGCGTGGCGGCCGCGGCGATCGCGGCCGGGGCGACGATCGTCAATGACGTCTGGGCCGCGCGTCGGGATCCGGCGACGGCCGACACCGCGGCGGCCGCCGGTGCCCACCTGGTGCTCATGCACAACCAGGACGGCACCGGATATCCCGGCGGCGTCTTCGACGCCGTCGTCGCCTGGCTGACGGGGTCGGCCGCGGCCGCCGAGGCCCGGGGGGTCGCCCGCGAGCGGCTGATCATCGACCCCGGAATCGGGTTCGGCAAGACGACGCAGGACAACCTCGAGCTCCTCCATCGGCTGTCGGAGCTGAAGGCAGCGCTGGGTGGACTGCCGATGCTCGTCGGGAGCAGCCGCAAGCGGTTCCTCGGCGAGCTCCTCGATGGCGCGGGACCGGATGATCGCCTGGAGGGCAGCGCGACGACGGCAGCGCTGGCAGTGATGGCCGGCGCCGACATGGTGCGCGCCCACGACGTGGCGTCCATGGCGCGCACGCTGCGCGTCGCGGACGCCGTGGTGCGCCGATGAGCGGCGCTCGATTCCCTGATCGGCTCCGGTTGGTGGGCATGCGGTTCGAGGCGCGCCACGGCGTGCTGCCATGGGAGAAGGAGACCGCCCAGCCTTACGAGGTGGACGTCATCCTCCAGGCCGACCTCGGTGCGGCGGCCGAGCATGACGACCTGAATGCGACGGTGGATTACGCGGCCCTCCACGACATGGTGCGGGCCATCGTCGAGGGCCGGTCGTTCAACCTCATCGAGGGCCTGGCCGGCGCGATCGCCAACGCCGTCCTGGCAGCCACCGATCCGACCGTCGTGGACACCGTGGAGATCCGCGTCCGCAAGCCGAAGGCGCCGATCGACGGCGCCTTCGACACGGTCGAGGCGGTACTCAGGCGGCGCCGCCCCGGCTCTCAGCGGTAGCGACCGGGCTCAGCTATCGTCCGGCAGCTCCCCGAGCGTGACGTCCACTTCGCGCGCCGAGTTGTCGCGCAGCACGCGGAGGGTGATCGTGTCGCCCGGCGCGTGCGGCAGGATCAACGTCGCCAGATCAGCATCGGAGCTGACCTGCTCGCCATCGACCGAGACGATGATGTCACCGGACTGGAGGCCGGCTGCCTCGGCCGGGCTGCCGGGGAAGACCGCCTGGCCACTGCCGTCGGCGGTGCCGATCAACGCGCCGTGGTCGACGCCGAGGTCCTCGGTCGCGGCGAGCGCCGGGTCGATCGGCACGTAGTACACGCCGATCCACGGCCGGACCAGCTCCTGGCCGTCGAGCGCCTGCTGCATGATCGGCTTGGCGACGTCGATCGGGATCGCGAAGCCGAGGCCCTGCGCGTTCTGGCTGACGGCGGTGTTGACGCCGATCACCTGGCCGGCGCTGTTGACGAGCGGTCCGCCCGAGTTGCCCGGGTTGATGGCCGCATCGGTCTGGATCAGGTTGTTCAGCTGCTCACTGCTCGTCTGCGCGGCATCCGAGGCGCGGATCTGGCGGCCGAGGCCAGAGACGACGCCGGTCGTGACCGTGTTCTCGTAGCCGAGCGGATTGCCGATGGCGATGGCGACCTGTCCGGGCTCGAGCGTCCCCGAGCTCCCGATCGGCGCGGTCGGCAGGTCGCTCGCGTCGATCTTCACGATCGCGAGGTCGGTCAGGGTGTCGAGGCCGTAGACCTCGCCAGGGAATTGGCGACCGTCGTTGAGCACGACCACCATCTCGGCCGCGTCCTGGACGACGTGGCGGTTCGTGACGATCCAGCCATCCGCCGAGTAGATGAAGCCGGACCCGGTGCCGCTGGCACCCCCGAGCAGGCCGCCGCCCTCGGACTGGATGGTGACGACCGCGGGCGTGACCTCACCGACTGCCTCGATCACCGCGCTCGACTCGTCGATGCGCACGTCGCTCACGTTGTCGGCGTCCGGGGTCGCCGCGACCTGGCCGGTGGGCACCGCGGGCTGCCGGATCATGCTGGAGACGGCGATCGCCGAGAGAGCACCCGACACGATGCCGGCCACCACGGCGATGGCGATGATCGGCATCGCGGTCAGGCCACGACGAGGCGGTGGTGCGGTGGTGGCGTGCGCCTGGCGGCTCGTCCAGGCCGGTGCTGCCTGCCAGCTCGACCGCGTGTCGCGAGACGGCATCGGCCCATAGCGCTGGACCTCGATCGGCTCGGTCGGATCGCGGTCGCCGTCTGGTGCCTGGTTCGGATGGTTGGTCGTCATCGGTTCTCGTTCATCCTGTTACGTGTGCCTCGCCGGGCGGGCACCATTCACGCTACGGTGCCAGGGTTGCGTGCAGAATGGCTGCCGCGTGAAGTTTCGTTGACCTTCGCCGCTTCCTCTGGGAGGGTGATCACGAACGTCGTGCCCTCGCCGACGATGCTGGCGACGTCGATCTCGCCACCGTGCATGTCCACGATCGATCGCACGATGGCGAGGCCAAGGCCGCTGCCGGACGCGCGTGCGTCTCCGGTGTTCGTCCCGCGGTAGAAGCGTTCGAAGACACGCGGCAGCTCATCGGCGGGAATGCCGGGACCGCTGTCGCGAACCTCGATCGTGGCGGGGTGGTCGCCGTCCGACAGCCGGACCGATACGGCGCCGCCGCGCTGCGTGAATTTCAGCGCATTGCCGACGAGGTTGGTGAGCAGCTGGACGATGCGCTCGCGGTCGAAACGCAGCTCGACCGGCTGCGCAGGCACGAAGCTCTCGAGGCCGATCCCGCGTGCCAGCGCCACCTCGGACAGCGCCTGCACCACGGCCTGGATCGGATCGCGCAGGTCTCCGGTGCGCATGTCGAGCGGGAAGATGCCCGCGTCGATCCGGGACAGGTCGAGCAGGTTCGTGCTCAGCCACTCGAGGCGGCCGATCTGCTCGGTCGACCGTTCGAGGAACTCGGCCCGCGTGGTCTCGTCGACCTCGCCGTCGCTCTGGAGCTCGGTGTACATGCGCAGCGCCGCGATGGGGGTGCGCAGCTCGTGGCTCACATCGGCGACGAACTCGCGCAGTCGGTCGCGATCCGCCTCGAGCATGCGGAGCGTGCCCGAGAGGCGATCCGCCATCACGTTGAACTGTGCCGAGAGCTCGTCCACCTCGAGCACGCCCGACGCGGTGGCGCGCTCGTCGAGCTGGCCCTGTGCCACCCGGCTCGCCACGCCGCGGAGCCGATGGATCGGCGCCGTCACCCGTCGCGCCGCGATGACCCCGAACACGACGGCCGCGAGCAGGGCGAACAACCCGGCGCCGACGATGGCCGATCGGATCTGATCGAGGGTCGCCTCGCGCGATGTGTACGGCTGCGAGACGTCGAGGACATAGTGAGCCTCGCCCCCGCTCGGCAGGTCGATCGTGATCCGGATCCGCACAGGTCCCACCGCATCGGCGCTCAGCCCTGCAGCCCGGAGGTCGGCGACGTTGTCCGGGGCGGCCAGGGCGACCTGTTGCCCACTCTCGTTGAAGACCGCGTACGTCGCGGGCAGGATGAACCGGGCCGCGAGCTCGACGGCCGGACGGACGATCTCCCTCGTGCGCAGCTCGGGAACCTCGACGTAGCCCTGGAGATCGTTGGCGATCGCGGTCGTCGCGAACTGCAGCATGAGCAGCTCGGTTCCCTGGCCGGCGGTCTCGAGTCGCTCGGTCGTCTGCTCGGAGAAGTAGCCGGGCAGGATCTGGTTGATGGCGAGCGCCGACACGATGAGCCCGACCAGCGCCACCGAGCCGATCGCCAGGACCAGCCGCGTGTTCAGCCGCTGGAACACGGCGGCCCACCCACGCGGCAGGTGGAGCCGGCCGGTCGCCTCCGGACGCGGTGCCTCGCCCTGCTCCTCAGTCCTCGGCGAAGGCATACCCGACGCCCCTCACCGTCCGAATGTAGCGGGGCAGGGCCGGATCGGGTTCGATCTTGTCGCGGATGTGGCTGATGTGGACGTTGATCGTCCGTTCGTCCTGCTCGAGCGCATCGTCGTAGTCGCGCACCAGCTCGAGCAGCTGCCCGCGCGTGTAGACACGACCCGGGCGCGCAGCGAGATGGCGCAGGAGGTCGAACTCGGTCGTGGTCAGGCCGATTCGCTCACCGTCGCGCGTCACTCGACGGCGCTCGAGGTCGATGACCAGGTTCTTCCGCCGCAGCGTGCGCCCGGTCTCGGTGTCGGCAAGCTCGCCATAGGCGCGGCGCAGCAGTGCCTTGATGCGGCTGACGAGCTCGCGGACGCTGAACGGCTTGACGAGGTAGTCATCGGCTCCCATCTCGAGCCCGACCACCTTGTCGACCTCGTCCGAGCGGGCAGTCAGGAAGAGGACCGGGGCGCGCGTCTCGCGGCGGATCTGGCGCAGGACCTCGAAGCCATCGATGCCGGGCAGCCGGACGTCGAGCACCACGAGGTCGGGTGCCGTGTCGGCAAAGCTGGCAATGGCATCCTCGCCGGTCGGCTGGACGCTCACGGCATAACCCTCGCGCTCGAGCGCAACCTGGACACCGCGGGCAACCGCGGGCTCGTCCTCGACGATCATGATCGTGCCGGCCATGCCCGCCAGTATAGAAACGAAGGCGCTGCGATCGGTTGCGACGATCTAAAGAACCCTCAACCATCGCCGATCACGGAAGGCCGGTGGACGCAGTTGCCGGGTTCTGGCTTCCGGGGTACGATTCCGCCTCGCACCCAACACGCGGATTCGATCAGTTCGGCGCTGCCCGCATCGGTCCGAGGCGCCCGACCGTCAGATGAGGAACCACCACGACCCATGGACCTTGAGCTCACCCTCGACGCGCGTGAGGCGCAGGGCAAGGCAAACAAGCGGCTCCGCCGCGAGGGCTTTGTGCCCGGCGTCGTCTACGGCAAGGGCGAGGGATCGACCAACGTCCAGGTCGAGGCCAAGACCTTCGAGACCCTCTATCGGGCTGCCGGAAAGACCTCGGTCGTGAAGTTCCGCCTCCCGGGCGCCAGCCGCGCGACGAGCGGGTTCATCAAGAGCGTCCAGCGCCATCCGCTGAGCCGCCAGGCGATCCACGTCGATTACTACCTCGTCAACCTCAACGTCGAGATGGAAGTCGACGTTCCGCTCGTCTTCACCGGCGAGGCGCCCGCGGTCGAGGCGACCGGCGGTACGCTGCTGCACAACGTCTCGGCCATTCACGTCAAGGCGCTGCCCACCGACATTCCGCACGAGATCAACGTGGACGTCTCGGTCCTCAAGAGCCTCGACGTCGCCATCCACGTGAGTGACCTCAATCTCAACCGGGATCTCGTGACGGTCATGACCGATGGAGAGACGCTCGTCGCGACCGTGGTACCGCCGCGGGTCGAGGAGGAGCCGGAGCCGGTCGTCGCCGAGGGCGAGGAGCTCGAGGGTGAGGCGGCCGAAGGCGCCGAGGCCGGAGAGGCCGCCGAGGGCGCCGAGGGCGAATCCGCCGAACCGTCCGAAGGCTCCTCGGAGTCCTAGCCGCCGCCGGTCGCGCCGCCGCCGCCCCTCAGTCGCCGATGAACCCCTCCACCTCGTCGCGGATGGCCTCGACGTCCGGCTCGAGGACATAACCTCGGCCGTCACCCCGATCACCCTCGAAGGTGATGAGCGGCGGGTCGATCAGGATTTCGCGCACCTCCGCATCGGCCGCGCGCCGCACAAGCTCGAGCAGGGTCGGCAGGTCGTCGATGGGCAGATCGGTCTCGAGCGAGTCGAACGAGTCGAGCGCGGCGCGCAGGTCGAGATCGGTCTCCGGATCGACCAGCTTGTCCAGCAGCGCCACGATCACCTCCTGCTGCCTGCCCATCCGGCCGTAGTCCTGGTCGATCCTGGTGCGGACATAGCCGAGCGTCTGCTGGCCATCGAGCTCCTGGTTGCCGGCCGGCAGGTCGAGGCTCACGATCGGGTCGACGATCGGCTCGGGTGGCGAGACCTCGATGCCGCCGGCCGCCTCGACCAGCTGCGCGAAGTCGTCCATGTCGAGGACGGCGTGGGCGTCGATCGGTACACCGTAGAGCGCCTCCATGGCACCGACCAGCTCCTCGATGCCGCGTTCGCGATAGAGGCCATTGATCTTGCGGTCCCAGGTCGCGCCGTCTGCAAGCGGCACGTCCACCGTGTCGCGCGGCAACGACACGAGCGTGAGCTCGGACTGGTCAGCCGACAGGCTGACGACCATGAGCGCATCGGTGTTCACCGGTTCGTTCCTGCTCGCGCGTGGCTCGTTCACATCGGTCCCGACGTAGAGCACCGTCCAGCGTCGGTCGAGCAGTTCGGCGTTCAGCGAGGCACTCGCCGAGGCCGAGGGCTCTGCGCTCGGCGATGTGCTGGGCGACACGCTTGGGGATGGGCTGACGGCAGGCGGCCCCTGCGAGGAGAGCAGCAGAAATCCGATCCCCGCGGCGAGGATGACGAGCGCGAGACCGATGACGATGGCGGCATTGCGTTGCATGCCCTCATTCTGGCGCGTCGCGGATGGCATCATCGGTCCACATGGCTCGTGACACACCGCTCACCATCGCGGAGCTCGAACCGCTCGCACGTTCCCGGATGGAGCCGGCAGCCTGGGACTACTACGCCGGCGGGGCCGGCGATGAGCTCACGCTCGCGGACAACCGGGACGCCTGGAACCGGCTCCGTCTCCGCCCACGGGTGCTCGTCGACGTCTCCACGGTGAACCTTGCGACGAGCGCCTTCGGCGTCAGCCTCGAGCATCCGGTGATCGTCGCTCCCACGGCGGCACACGCCCTCGCCCACGCCGACGCAGAGGTGGCGACGGCTCGGGGTGCCGCCGCCGCCGGCGCACTGATGACCCTCTCGACGATCGCCTCGAGACCGATGGAGGAGGTTGCGGACGCCGCTCCAGGCGCGCCGCGCTGGTTCCAGCTCTATCCGCCCGCGGATCGCGAGGCGTGCGCCGCCCTGGTGCAGCGCGCTGCCGACGCCGGCTACTCGGGGCTGGCCGTGACCATCGACCTGCCGCTCCCCGGCAACCGCGAGCGCGATCTGCGCAACGAGTTCGAGGTACAGCTCGGCGTGCACCTGCCTGCGGACCAACCGACCGATCCGGACACCGGCGTCGTCGTGCTGCCGACCATGGACTGGGCAGAGCTCGCCTGGCTGCGCACCGTCTGCCCGATCTCCATGGTCGCCAAGGGCCTGCTGCGCGGGGACGATGCCTCGCGGGCGGTCGATGCCGGCTGCGATGGCGTCTGGGTCAGCAACCACGGTGGTCGCCAGCTCGATACCTCGATCGCCACCGCCGACGCGCTGCGGGAGGTTGTCGAGGCCGTGGGTTCGCGTGCGCTCGTGGTGGTCGACGGCGGCGTCCGACGCGGCATCGATGTGCTCAAGGCGCTGGCACTCGGGGCAAACCTCGTCGCCGTCGGGCGTCCAGTGCTCTGGGGCCTCGCGGTCGAGGGCGCGGACGGTGTCCGCCGCGTCCTGGACATGCTGCGCGCTGAGCTCTCGCTCAGCATGGCCCTGGCTGGATGCCCGAGGGTGAGCGACATCACCCCGGACCTCGTTCGGTCCTGACGATCCCCTTCCCCGCCCACGGGTCCGGCACTAATCTGGCATCCCGCAAGGGACATCATGGGGTTCTTCGGACTTTCCGGGCCACGCCTTGGCGCCTTCGTCCTGATGATGCTGGTCGCCCTTGTGCTCCTGGGCTACGTCGGTGGGTTGCTGGGTCGAGGCGCCAACCGTGCACAGCTGGAGCCGTCCCCGCGCCCGACCCCGGCTCCGTCCATGACCATCGCGCCGTGCGGTCAGCCTCCTGCGTCGCAGCCGGCTGAACCGACCACGCTCTACGAGGCTGGCGTCATCGAGCTCGAGGCGGGCATCGCATCGGCTGGACTGGCATACCTGCCGGGAGCCCGGACGCTTGCCGTCGCTCAGGCGACCAACGATGACGTCCGGCTCGCGTACTCGACCCTCTATGGCGATGCCGCCGGGACGTTCGCCCTCGAAACCGAAGGCGCGGACCACCTGGCCGCCGGAGCGGCCGCAGCTTCTCCGCTGGTCGTCCTCGACGCGGAGCGGCAGAGGCTCCACGTGCTGTCGAGGAGCGAATCGGGTGTCGTGGAATCACTCCACGGTTCGATCGACCTGCGTGGGGCGGACATCGGACAGGTCGGCGGCATGGGCGTGGATCCCGAGGGCCAGACGCTCGTCCTGCTGGACGTTACGAATGATCGGCTCGTTCGGCTGGGCCTGGAGGGCCTCGACACCGGCTCGTTGCACATCAGCGAGGTCACCGGTGCCTGCGATGTCCAGGTCCCCGACGTCGCCTCAGGCAGCACCCTGTTGGCCGTGCGTCCGACCGATGGCCACGTCTTCCTCGCCACGTCGGCTGCCACCGTGCTCCATGAGCTCGATCGCGCCGGGCTGGCGATCGGCCAGGTCGACCTCGGTGACGTCGGATTGGAGTCCGTCACGGCCATGGCGTTCGCCCCATCGGCCGATCCGAACGATGCAGAGGAGGTCCTGCACCTTCATCTCCTGGAGTCCGACTCCGGGGCCGCGCTCATCCGCGCGCTGTCGTCCTCGCCACCCGCGACGACGCCCGCCCCTGTCCGCCAGGTGACCGGCAGCATCGTGAATCGCATCGACACGGCGGCGCTCAGCCCGCCGAGCTCCGACCCGGGCGGGGTCGCCTATGACGCCGCGCGCGATCGGCTCATCGTGACCGACTCCGACATCGACGAGCTTCGAGAATTCGCGGGACACGTCGTCTTCGGGTTCGAGGCCAACGGCACCTGGGTCGGTCTTGGGCAGCCTGCCGGTTACGACGAGGTCACCGACATCGCGGTCGACCCGGACGCTGGCCGCTGGTACTTCACCGACGACAGTGAGGACGTGATCATCCAGGTCGAGCCAGGCGATGATGGACAGTTCGGGACCCGTGACGACAGGTCCTCGATCATCTCCACCATGACGTTCCAGAACCTCGACCCGGAAGGGATTGCATTCGGACAGGGCAGCCTCTTCGTCACGGACGGTGACGCCGCCCGCGTGTATCGCCTCACGCCGGGCCCGGATGGCGAGTTCAGCGGGGGGCCTCCGGCCGGCGATGACGAGGTCGCAAGCTTCGATACCGCAGGCCTCGGGATCTCGGACCCCGAGGGCGTTGCGTATGACCGCGAGCGCGGGACGCTGTACCTCCTCAGCCGGGATCGCCGGGAGCCCATCCTCGAGGTCGCAACGGACGGAACGCTGCTGACCGTCATCACGCTCGATCGGGATGAGCTGAACTCCCTGGGGGGTATCGCTCTCGCGCCAGCCCTCGACGGGTCCGGCCGCCTCAACCTGTTCGTCGCGGACCGCGGCGAGGACAATGCGCGGTCAAGCGCGCCGAACGACGGCATGCTCCTGGAGATCGAATTCGACAGGCCGGCCGCCGAGCTCAATTGATCCCGAGATGCTCCTCCACCAGGGCCCACGGGACGATCTTGAAATTCTGGCCGAGCTCTTCCCCACCGGCTTCCTCGTTGTCGTCATCCTGGACCACCAGCATCCCGCCCTCGAACGGCCCTGGGCCCAGGGTGTGGGTGGTGACCTCCAACCCGTCGGTGTGCGTGACGTCGTCGCCTCCTGGCCCGACGATGCTGAACTCGCCGACGTAGTCAACTGCCGGCGATCGGTCGAGGCGATACGCGACGAATCGATCGTCGCCCTGGCTCGACGCGATGAGGAAGCGCCGCCCGTCGGGATAGGCGGCGATCGCCAGCCCCTCGACGTCGGGAGTCAGCCTTCCGGTGCCGTCGGCCTCGGCGACGAGCTCGCGCTGCTCGGGCGCTTCAGGATCGGCCGACACCCGCCAGATGCCCGCGGACTCCTCGGAGAACAGCACGGTACCCGCCGCGTCATCCGCGACGCACCCCTCGACCCGTGAATCGAACATCAGCTCCCGCAGGAGCTCACCATCCAAGCTTCCATCATCCGACGCGGCCAGCCGCCATTGCTGAACGAGACCGTTGCCGCGCGTTGCGAATGCGTGAATCTCACCGTCGGCTGCGCGATGAAGGCAGACGCCCGCCCCGCGGATCCCCGTATCGATCGACCCACCGGACATGGGGATGAGCGTCCGGGTCACCGGGTCGAGCTCCACCAGCTCCAGCGTCCGCCTGTCAACCGTGCTGGCCACCACCAGGACCAGGTCGCGACCACCGACCGAGACATCCGTTCGGAGATCCACGTTGTTCATGGCCGTGCCGCCGGTCGCATGCAGCTCGGCTCCGGAGAGGTCGTACACGATCAGCCCGTCGCCGCCCTTCTTGTTGGTGGCGATGATCACCGAGCGGGTGGGGTCGTCCGGATCCACCCAGATCGCGGCATCGTCAGCCGCATCCCGGGCATCGGGAACCGGTTCCGTCTCGACGGTCCATTCGATGGCAAGGCCGTCTGACGTGGGCGCCGGCTCGGACGATCGCACATTTGGCGTCGGGGAGGGCCGTTGCCCGCACGCGGCGACCAGGACGACGAGGATGATGGGAGCGATCGCGATTCGCATCAGGGTGGGTGTGAGCAGATAGCCTGCCGCACTCAGCGATACGGTGGAGCCGAGAGCGAGACTCGAACTCGCGACCTGAGCTTTACGAAAGCCCTGCTCTACCAACTGAGCTATCTCGGCCTGCAGCAGGAGCGCGCGGCTCCGCGTCGAGGTGGCAGTCTAGCCGATCGCCCATCGCGAGGCGAATACGCAACCAATGCTCGCGTGAGGCCGACATCCGGCGAGTCGAACAATGTGCCCCCACGCGAGCATTGAACGGGAGCCGCGCCGTTCTGCGGCGCGGCTGAGCGTGAGTGCATGCGTCGATCGGCGATTCGGCCGTCCAATGCTCGTCCTCGCGGACAATGTTCCAGACGGTGTCATGCGACTCGAACAATGAACGCCACGGCCCGCATTGTGTCGAACCTACGGACCGTCGCTCGTCATTCCGGCGGCATCCAGCCGTGGATGAGCTCGTCATGGAACCGCGGCGGGGCGTCCGGGTCAAGCGATCCCCTGGGGACGGGCGCCATCGGCGCTCGCCCTCGGGACGCATCCGCGAAGTAGGCGCAGATGTCGGTCAGCGGACATAGGCCGCAGATGGGCCGCGGGGCGCGACAGGTGTCACGTCCATGCCGGATCAGCTCCACGTGGAACGGGTACATCTCGTCCGGCGCGAGCATCTCCTCGAGCAGGTCGTGCGCGCGCTCGAGCGGCGCCTTCGGCGGCAGCATCCCCAGCCGGGAGGCGACGCGGTGGACGTGCGTATCGACCGGCAGCTGCGGCCGCCCGAAGCTGAAGAGCAGGATGATCGCGGCTGTCTTGCGACCGATGCCGGGCAGCCCGGTGAGCCATGCGCGTGCCTCGAGAAGCGGAAGCTCGCCGAGGAACGAAAGATCCCAGGTGCCATCGGTCGCGGCATGCACCTCGGCAAGGACGTGCTGGATCCGCTTCGACTTCGTCGGCGCCAGCCCCCCGGGCCGGATCACCTCCTCGAGCTCGTCGGTCGGCGCCGCGAGGGCGTCATCCCAGGTGGCGTACCGCTCCCGCAATGCGGTGAAGGCGCGGAACGAGTTCGTATCGGCCGTGTTCTGCGACAGGATGGTGAGGACGAGCTCGCTCACCGTGTCCACCCGCGGGCCAGCCCAGGTTGGATGCTCGTACCGCTCACCGAGTCGCTGGAGCACGACGTCGGCCACCCGTCGCCGCTTCCGTCGATCGGCCGCGCGCTTCTGCGGACTCGGACCGCGCGCCATGGACCGAAGCGCCCTACGGGCGCGCCAGCTCCAGGCCGATCCCGATGCAGCTCGCCACCCGACCGGCCGCGGCCGTCAACAGGCGGTCGGTGTCGGCCATCGCCTCGGCAAGCGCCATCGGACGATCCGGGATGGGCTGGATCACCGAAAGGGACATCGCCGCATTGAGCGCCCCTGCTCCCGGTCCCAGGGCTCCGCACAGCAGCACGACCGGCGTGTTGCGGGGTCGTGCGAGGGTGGCCACCCCCATCGCCGTCTTGCCCTGGAGCGTCTGCTCATCGGCCCTGCCCTCGCCGGTGATCACGAGGTCCGCTGTCTCGAGCGCACCGGCGAGGCCGACCAGCTCGGCGACGACCTCGACGCCGCGCCGCACCCTGGCCGGCAGAAAGCCGAGGAGGCCGGCCGTCGTGCCGCCCGCTGCTCCCGCGCCGGGAATGTCCGCCACGAGCCGTCCCGTGGCCTGCTCGATGCCACGACCCCAGGCCGCGAGGGACGCGTCGAGCTCTTCGACGGCGGCTGGATCGGCACCCTTCTGCGGGCCGTACGTGGCCGCCGCACCGCGCGGCCCGCAGAGTGGGTTCGTCACGTCCGAAGCGACCACCAGCGTCACGGCTGCGAGCCGCGGGTCCAGGCCGGCGGCATCGACCCGATCAAGCCGCAGCAATGACCCGCCGCCATCGGGGAGATCCTCTCCATCGCGGTCGAGCAGGCGGACTCCGAGCGCGCGCAGCAGCCCGCTGCCGCCGTCAGTCGTGGCGGATCCACCCAACCCGATCGTGATGCGCTCCACCCCCGCGTCCAGCGCGGCCCGCAGCAGGTCGCCCGTTCCGCGCGTCGAGGCCAGCATCGCGTTGGATGGCGTCCGCTCGGCAGCCGACAGGCGTGCCAGGCCGGATGCAGCGGCCATCTCGATGAAGGCGCCGCGCTCCTCGTCGAGGAGGAGCCAGCCGGCGGTGATCGGGCGGCCGAGCGCGTCGGTGGTCTCGATCGTTCGCAGCGCTGCGGCGTCGCCGAGCGCATCGGCCAATGCTGCCAGGGTGCCCTCTCCGCCGTCGGCCATCGGGCGGCGCAGGATCTCGTCGTCGGGACGGACGCTGGCCCAACCTGCCGCGATCGCCGCCGCCACCGCCACCGAGTCGAGCGCGCCGCCGAACGAGTCGGGCGCGACGACCACCCGCAGGCTGCGGCTCATCGGTCCTTCAGGGTCTTGCGTCGCTCGAGGTAGGCCGGAATCGAGCTGATGGGCGGACGGATCTGGTCGCCGATCTCGCGCACCTCGAGATTGAACTGGTCCTTGCCGCTGTTGATGAGCTTCATGCCCCGGCCGACCTCCGTCAGCAGCTCGATCCGGTGCCGCTCCTCGAGCTTGCGGATGGCACCCTGCAGGATCACGTACGCCATCTGCGACAGGTTCGGCAGCGGCTGGTTGCGATGGATGCGGCGCTCGAGATCGACCTGGCCGATGCCGGGCAGGCCGGCCGCCTCCAGGATGTCGATGAGCAGCCCGATCTCGACCGCATAGCCGGTGAAGAAGGGCATCCGCTCGAGCAGCTCGCGCCGACCGGCGTACTCGCCCGACAACGGCTGGATGATCCCCGACAGCTCGGGGAAGAAGAGGTTGATGAGCGGGCGCGCCATGAGCTCGGTGACCCGCCCACCGCCCTCGGCGTGGAGCGTGTCGCCGGAGCGGATCGGTCGCTGGTAGAAGCCCTTGACGTACTGGATCTTGGGTTCGCGCAGCAGCGGTCCCAGCAGGCCGTACACGAAGCGCGGCTGAATGTTGCTGATGTCGGTGTCGATCCAGGCAACGATGTCGCCGTCCAGCACGTGGAGGCTCTTCCAGAGCGCCTCGCCCTTGCCGCGGTGCGAGCCGGCCTCCGGCAGGATCTCCCGATGCCGATGGACCGGGACTCCGAGATCGGTGGCGATCTCCACCGTGCGATCCTCGCTGTCCGAGTCGATCACCACGATCTGGTCGATGAGCGGGACCCGATCCATCAGCGCGTTCCTGACGCGCTTGACGACGGTGCCGATCGTCTTCTCCTCGTTCAGCGCCGGCAGACCGACGCTGATGGTCGTGTTGTGCCGTTCCTTGAGCATGACGAGCTTCTTGATGTCGGCGAACTCGTGCGCATGGAACGTGTTCTCGGCGAACCACTTGTCGACCACGACCGGCAGGGATCGCGTGCGCTCGACGAAGGCATCGGCGTGCGCAAGGGTGCCCTCGCTGGCACGCAGCTCTTCGAAGGTCGCGAGGCCCACCGACTGCTTCGTCTTGACCACGATCACCGTCGGCTTCGCCTTGCTGGCGACCGACTCCGCCAGCGTGCCGAACAGGTAGCGCCCATCCGGGCTGGCATTACTCGGATGGGCCGACGCACCCATCACCACCAGCTGATGGTTCGCGGCTTCCTTGATGATCGCCTGGCGGACCGATGACGCCTCGCGGATGATTCCCGAGGCTCGACGCGAGCCTGCATGCTCGTGGACGAACGCGTCGACCGCGGTCTGCTCTCGCTCGATGGCTCGATCACCGATCCCCTTCGGCACGACGTGAAGGACCACCACCTTCGCGCCGAAGCGCTTGGCCAGGTCTCGGCTGATGCGCATCGCCAGCTCGGCATGCGGCCCACCGCGAACGGGGACGAGGATCGATTCGACGTGGTCGAGGCCGCGCTGCTTGACGACCGCGATATCGCACGGCGACTCGCGCACCACGGCGTCGATGGTGGGTGAGAAGATTGGGCGAGGTCGCGCGCGCTGACCGGCCAGCGCCAGCTCCGTTGCCTCCGCGTCGGCGCGCGCGCTCTGCGACGCGGTCGGAGGGCCGCCCCACCCGAAGATGACGAGGTCCGAGTCCTCCTCGCCGACCGCTTCGATGACCCCGTCGGCCGCGTGCCTGCCGATGCGGACCAGCGTGCGCAGCTCGACGCCTTCCTCGTCGCCGACGTCGAGCACCCGCTGAAGCAGGCGCCGCGATGTGCGCGCCTGCGTGGCTCCCTCGCTGAGCGAGACCGCCTCCGGAACCTCGACGATGCCGAGCACCGTGATCTCCGTCGGGCGCCCGTTCGCGACGCCGGCACCGATGCGCACCAGGTCACGCGCCGTGCGCGGGTTGGCCAGGGGCAGGAGGATTCGATACGGGGTCTTGCGGCGGGCGGCGGCCATCAGCCCGACTCGTTCGCGGCGCGCATCTCGCGCCAGCGCGTCACCAGGTACGGCTTCAGCTCCTCGAACTGGCGCGCCTGGTCATCGATGACCCGCTCTGCCTGGTCCGTCGTCATGTCGCCCGTGTCGCTGATGAAGCCCGCGGTGCGACCGAAATAGAGCGGGGTGAGTGCAGCCAGCAGCTGCTCGCGATCCGCCTCGGGCCGATGGAACGCGACGAGCGTGTCGTACAGGCAGCGGACCCACAGCTCGGCGCTGAAGTGGAAGGTGGATGGCTCACCGCCGACGTCGAGGGTCATCACGCGCTCGAGCTGCTCGGCGCTCAGCATCTCCGCCCACACATCGCGCTGCGTGAGGCGTGCCTGCTCGAAACTGTCGATCAGCTTGGCGTGGTTGACCGTGATCTCCTCCGGCGCCACGACGCGCTCGAAGCCGTACTCGGGAATCGGGTGCGAGCCGCGCACGCGGAGCCAACGGTCCTCGTACCGACCGGCGAGCTTGAAGAGGGTGCCGACCACCTGGCGGAACATGGGCCCGAGGTCACTGGCGGGGTCCTTGGCGTCATGGATCTTGGCACCCAGGCGGGCCTGGCACACCGCGAAGCCCTCGTTGATCGCCGAGTGCGTCATCCAGATGTCGATGCCGAATCGCGCGGTCAGCTCGTCGAACGTATCGAGCTCCAGGTAACGGGCAACGAGGTCGCCCGAGACCGCGAAATCGCCGCCGATCGGCTGGCGGATGCGCGCGCCGTACAGCGCGCGGGTCAGCGGGTAGCTGATGTTGTTGGTGATGGTGCCGTCGTACTTGTAGCGCGCGTACATCGGCGCCACGAAGTCGTAGCCGCCCTTGAGAATGGGTCCGGCCAGCAGCTCCACCCACTCGGGCACGATGCTCCGCAGGTCGGAGTCGACCATGACCATCGCCTTGACGCTGAGCTCGCGCGCGACCTCGAAGAGCGCCCGCACGGCAGTGCCCTTGCCGCTCGTGCCCTGGTACGTGAAGCTGATCCGCTGGAGCTTGTGCTTCGGGCTGACCAGGATGACCTTCTCGAGATAGTCCGGGCTCTCGGTACTGACGGCCACTCGCGGCGTGTCGTCGGGCGAGCCGCCGTCGGAGTTGACGAGGATCGGCTTCATCTCGGGGAAGTACTGGACCATGCCGGCGGTCGTGGCGCGGACGACGTAGCCGATCGTCTCGGCATTGCCGAAGGACGGGATCCCCACCATGAGGTCGGCTGAGCCGATGCGCCGCACCTCCGCGAGGCCATCGGCGTCGAGCGCAGAGGCTGGCACGGCGGCTGGGTTGGCTGTCAGAGCGGAGCCTCCTCGATCATGCGTCGCGATGGCGACTGCTCGGGGCCTCGATGGTAGCACGGTGCGCTGGTCGACCCAGGATCAGCCCCTCGGGGTCGGCGGCTCGACCCTCACCCGTGGCCACCGATTCATCCAATGCGACGGCGCGCGGCGCGCCCCACCCGATCTCAGTCGCGGACGCGGCGGATCCGGTCGCCCCGTCCGCCG
>JBQTHZ010000075.1:0-15441 GCA_052388515.1 Chloroflexota bacterium
ATCACCGCGACGTTGCGCGATGGTCGCTTCCATCAGCTCGACTCGCCGGCGTCGCTGCTGCGGTTCTCGCCGCTACCCGTGGTCGATCGGCTCCGCATGGGCGCCGCGCTTGCCGCCCTCAAGGCGATGCCGAATCCCCGCCTGCTGGAAGGCACCACCGCTGCCGGCTGGACGCGTCGATGGATGGGTTCGGCGGCGTATGCGATGGTCTGGGAACCGCTCCTGCGAGGGAAGTTCGGAGAGGCGGCGCCCGACATCGCGATGCCGTGGTTCTGGGCGCGCGTCCATGACCGCACCCAGTCCCTGGGCTACCTGCGTGGCGGATTTCAGCAGCTCTACGATCGCATGGCCGACGAGGTGCGCCGAGCCGGCGGCGAGACTCGCTTCAGCACGTCGGTGACATCGGTTCGGACTGAGCACGACGGGTTCATCGTCGAAACGGACTCCGGCAGCGAGCGATTCGATCGAGTCATCTCCACGTTCGCGCCGCGCCTGACGGCTCGCCTGGTCCCGGAGCTTCCGGACGAGTGGCGCGTCCGCCACGATTGGGGTCGCGCCTACGGCGCGCATTGCGTGGTCCTTGCGCTGGACCGGCCGTTGACATCGGTCTACTGGCTGAACGTCAACGATCCCGGCTTTCCCTTCATGGCCATGGTGGAGCACTCGAACTACATGCCGGCCGCCGACTACGGTGGCCGCCACCTCGTGTACCTGGGCAACTATCGGCCGATGGACGATCCGCTCATGACCGCCACACGAGACGCCGTCCTGGACGAGTTCCTGCCGCACCTCGCCCGCCTGAACCCGGCCTTCGAGCCCTCCTGGGTGACGGATGCGTGGATCTTCGCCGCGCCGTTCGCGCAGCCGATCGTGACCGTCGACTACCGGCATCACATCCCGCCGTTCCATACGCCCATCCCCGGTCTCTGGGTGGCGAGCATGTTCCAGGTCTACCCGCACGACCGGGGGCAGAACTACTCGATCGCGCTGGCGGATCGCCTGGTGGACGTACTGCGCCCTGGGGCGGAACATGGCCCAGTTCGTGCATAGGACTATTGGCATGCCGACCGCCCGATTCATCCTCCTGGGGATGCTCATCGCCCAGCTCGCGGATGCGATCACCTTCGCCATCGGCATCAGCCGGATCGGCATCGACATGGAGAGCAATCGATGGGCCGTGATGATCTTCCACGGCGCGGGATTGGATGGCGTGCTGATTGCCAAGGGCGCCGCAATCCTGGCGATCATCGGCCTGCTCGTCTTCGCCGCACCGCGATTCCCGCGAATGCTGTTCCTGGGCGGGGCGGCGGCGACGAGCGTCGGGCTGCTTGGCTTCGCTGCCAATACCGCATCGATCCTGATCCTGTCCTGACTCCCGGCGACCTCGGTCGCGCTGGCCTAGACTGCGCGTCATGGACATTCGAGCGCAGCTCATCGGCTACCCGCGCATCGGGCCGAATCGCGAGCTGAAGCGAGCGCTGGAGCGCGCCTGGTCCGGCCGCCTCGACGCCGATGCGTTCTCCGCACGGATCACCGAGCTCCGCACCGCCCACCTGGCCGAGCAGCGCGAGGCGATCGGTTCGGCGGTCGACGACTACTTCCTCTACGACGAGGTACTGGAGACGGCGCTGATGCTGGGGATCGCGCCCCAGGCCGATGCCGCTCGCATCGGCGAGGATCCGTTCGGCGTGCTGACGGCGCTCGCGCGCGGCACCCCGGAGCGCGAGGCGTGGGAGATGACGAAGTGGTTCGACACGAACTACCACTACGTCGTGCCCGAGATCTCGGCACCGATCCGGTCGCTGAATCCGCTGCCGTGGCGGGAGCCGCTCGGCGAGCCCGGTGTCACCTGGGCGATCCTCGGTCCCTACAGCCTCATCAAGCTCAGCAAGCTGGCCGACGGGATGAAGGCAGCTGACCTCGCACGCTCGGCGGGCGATGCGCTCTGGACCTGGGTCCGTGAGAGGGCGGCCGCCGCAGAGTCGTTCAGCCTCCAGCTCGACGAGCCCTGCCTGGGCATGGTCATGACGGAACAGGATGTGGCCCTCCGAGATGCGGCCTACGCGGGTGCCGACGACCTCGGTCTGCAGACCACGCCGATAGTCACGGTCCAGTTCGGGCAGGCATCGACGGAGACGGTGGAGACGCTCGGGCGCCGCGGCTTCGGCGTCCAGGTTCCCGCGGCGGCGGTGCCCGACCTGCGCGGCTCATCCGCGTGGGATGCGCAGCCGGAGCACGTCGTGGCGGTCATGGATGGTCGCAGTGTGTGGCCGGATTCCTTCGAGCGTGCGCGAGATGTGCTGGCCGGCAGCGATGACGGCAAGACCATGCGCATCGTCCCGTCGACCAGCCTCATGTTCCTGCCGGTCACGACCGATGGCGAGGATCTTCCCGCCGGCTTCCAGTTCGGCCGCGAGAAGGCGCGCGCCCTGGCGGCCTGGCCGTCAGCGCTGACCGGTGGTTCGGTGCCGGATGTCCCGCAGCCCCCGCCCGTCGAGTGGCCCGAGGTCGGAGAGCTCGCATCCCGCGTGGCGCGCGGTGACCGGCGCCAGGCCCAGGCCGACCTCGACCTGCCGCCCTATCCGACCACCACCACCGGTTCACTGCCCCAGACCTCCGAGGTCCGCCAGCTGCGCGTCCGCCTCGGCCGCGGCGAGCTGGACCGCGACGGCTACGACGACGCGATGAGCAGGCTCATCACCGAATCGGTCGCCTGGCAGGAGCGCATGGGCCTCGACGTCCTGGTGCACGGCGAGTTCGAGCGCACCGACATGGTCGAGTACTTCGCGGAGCAGATGGACGGCTTCCACACCACGCACAACGGCTGGGTCCTCTCCTATGGGAGCCGATGCGTCCGCGCCCCCATCCTTGCCGCCCCGCCTTCCATCTCGGAGCCGATGACCGTCGACGAGTGGCGAGTCGCCCAGGCCGCGACCTCGAAGCCTGTCAAGGGCATGCTGACCGGCCCGGTCACCATCGTGAACTGGAGCTTCCGCCCGCCCGACGTGCCGGATGATCGGCTCTTCTGGGCCGTCGCCCAACCGATCGCGGAAGAGGTCCGCCACCTCGTGGACGCCGGAGCGCGCGTGATCCAGGTCGACGAGCCGGCCGTCCGCGAGCGCTGGCCGCTGCCGACGGTCGACGCGGATCGACTGCGCGACGTCTATGCGCGCGGCGTGCGAGCCGCGCTCAACCACGTCTACAACCAGCCGCCGAACGTCCAGATGCACACGCACATGTGTTACGGCGACTTCGGCGACATCGTGCCGCTGTGGTCGGACGCCGGCGTCGACGTGGCATCGGTGGAGTTCAGCCGTTCGAAGGACGACAGCTACATCCGCCAGTTCTACGGTCTCTTCCGGGACGGCCACCTCCAGATCGGCCCAGGCGTCTTCGACGTCCATTCGCCGCACACGCCGGGCGCATCGGTCATGACGGAGCGGCTCCATCACTTCCGCGCCTTCATGGAGGAGGCCGATCTGTGGGTGAACCCTGACTGCGGTCTCAAGACCCGTGGCTGGGAGGAGATCGAGCGGCAACTCGGCGACATGGTCTCGGCTGCGCGCGAGATGCGGAACGGTGGGTAGGGGCCGGGCGCCTGGCTCCCTGGCGGACTGCGACGCTATCAGGCGTTATATCACTAATGCTATAATGGCTGACAGGGCGGAGACATTCACTTGGCCGAGGGTATCTCCGGACAGACACCCCGATCAGCCGAACCGCTGATGCTCTCCGACGGTCGGACCTGGACCGAGATGGTCGAGGTGAACCCGCCTCGCCTCCCGAACATGACGCACCTCGACCTCCGGGGACGGTGGCGCGACGTCCTCATCACCGATAACCCCTTCAAGCAGGTCCGCGTCTCGCCGTACGCCTTCGCCGCCCGCATCACGCACGACGTCCCCGACGTGCGTCCGACCGTCGTCTGCTCCACCCGCGACCGGAACATCCTTGCCATCGAGTCGGAGGTGCGCGGCGCGATCGCCAACGGCGTGACCTCGTTCCTCGTGGTGCAGGGAGACATGCTCCCCGAGGTCGAGCATTGGAGCAACAGCTACGAGATCGTCGAATATCTGCGCGCGTTGCAGCCGTCGGTCGCTCCCGTGAACTTCGAGGTCGGCATGAGCACTCGCTCTCGCCGATGGATGTTTCGGCGCCGAATCGACGTCGGCGCGCAGTTCCTGACCACCGGCCCGGTCATGGACCCGGACTCCGTGGCGGCTGTCGCCGAACGCCTGGAGCTGCGAACCGGGGATCCGCCGGTCTACCTCGAGATCACCCCACCGTTCACGGAGCGCTGGGTTCGGCGTCTCGAGTCGGTAGGCGCCATCCCCATCACCGATCAGCTTCGTGCGCGGCTGCGCGGGCTGGCCGGGGACGAGGCCCGTGCCGAGGGTTGGCGTGCTGCGAAGGAGGCGGCCGTTCGCGCTCGCGAGGCCGGATTTGCCGGGATCGTCCTCATGGGACTGCGCTTCGACACCGTCGTCGGCGAGGCCTACGACGTGTGGCATGACACCGACCGCTTTGACGAACAGAGCGCCCCTGCCTAGCATCGAGCGTGTGAACTCGCATCGGCCGCTCCGGGCCGGCTTGCCCGACCACGAGGGCGCCATTGCCGGGGCGGCGTACACGCGTCACCGACGGATTCATCGGTCCAGGAGCCATCCGCGCCCGCGGATCCTGCAGCTGCTGGCGACCGGCGGCAATGGCGGCGCGCAGGAGTCGTACACCGGCCTGCTGCTGCGCCTCGACCGGAGCCGGTACGACGTCCGAGCCCTCTCCCTCTCTGCCGGCTCCGCCGTTTCGCGACTGCGGGCGCTCGGGGTCCCGGTCGACGTGATCGACGAGACCGATGACGAGCTCGCCGTCCGCGAGCTCGCCGCCTGGCTGCGCCGGGAGGAGATCGACCTCGTCCACTCGCACATGTTTCGCGCCGAGGTGCTCGGTACGCGGGCAGCGGTCGCGGCCGGCACGCCGGTGATCATGGCAACCGTCCATTCTTCGCGCGTCCGCTCTCCGGCGGACACGGCGCTGCTTGCATCGCTGACGCCGCAGATGGATCGGCTCATCGTTCCGTCCGATTCGATCGCCCACAAGGTGCGCCGCGAGGGTCGGGACCGTTCGCGGTTCGCGGTGATTCCCAATGGCGTGGATCTCTCCCGCTTCGCTTCGCCCGCACCTCCGTGCACCATGCGCGACGAGTTCGAGATCCCGTGTGGCGCTCCGTTGCTGGGCGTGGTCGCCCGGCTGGAACCGGAGAAGGGCCATCGGTTTCTCCTCGACGCGATGCCTGCCATCCTGGAGTCGGCGCCGGATACCTGGCTGGCCGTCGTCGGCGAAGGGTCAGAGGCCGATGCATTGACGGCCCGGGCAGCCGCCATCTCGGATCGGATCGTGTTCACCGGACGGCGTGACGACGTCTCCGCCCTGACCGCCGATCTCACGGTCGCCGTGCTCCCATCCCTGCGGGAGGCACAGGGCATCTCCATCCTCGAGGCGATGGCGAGGCGACGCCCGGTGGTCGCTTCCGCCGTCGGCGGAATTCCCGAGGTGATCACCTCGGGCGTCGACGGGTTGCTCGTGCCCCCGGCGGATTCCGGTGCACTGGCCTCGGCCATTGGTAGCTTGCTGGGGTCTCCGGCATTGCGAGAGCGTCTCGGCGAGGCGGGGTACCGGACCGTCCGCGACCAGTTCAGCATCGATGCCCAGGTCAAGCGGATCGAGGTGGTCTACGACGAGGAGCTGACCCGATCGGGCGTCGTCGGTGGCCTCCGCCGGCCCGAACCCGTGCCGGCCGCAGCTGGTCCGCCGCAGCGCGGCGCCCTGGAGCTCCCGCCGCTCTGATCTTCTCATTGAGCCGTTTGCGCCCCAGCGCAAGTATCTACGAGGAAGAGGTCTGAACAGCCTGTTCTTGGCCGCGATACGCCCACCGTTTGCGGCTCAGAGCCAGCCGGGGTCGTCGTGAGTTGCGCCCCGGGGCAATCGGCGGGCAACCGCACCACGAGAACACGCCCCTCTCCGAAGAGTCGAGGAGGGGCGCATCGGTCCTGGTCCGAGACCGTTCGAAGAAGCCTACGCGACGCTGACCCTGTCGCGGTCCCCGAGGCGAAGGATCGCCATGAGGAGCAGGTAGATGAGCAGCCAGCCGATCAGCGCCACCAGCGCTGCGACATCGAAGACGCTGCCGCCGCCGGGAGTCACCTCGTCGAAGGCAAAGACCCCGCGGAATGGCGCGACGAACGGCTCCGTCACGTTGAAGACGAAGTCGACGATCGTGTTGCCCTGGTTGGCCACCAGGAGCAGCAGCAGGATGCGCAGCCCGAGGAGCACGGCGAGGATGCCGAACAGCAGCGAGAGGATACGGCGCACGTAGTACAGCGGCCCGGGGGCAGCCGTGTCGACATACCCGCGGTCACCGGAATTGACGTTCACCTGGCTTCCAGCGGGCTGACCCGGAGCCTGATAGGGCTCCGCTGCCGGCCGCTCACGCTCTACGTAGGTCTGTCGCTCGACGACGCGCGTCTCGTTGTCGACCGGATCAACCGGACCCGAATCGACGGGATCGTTGCGACGGTCGTGGGTCATGGCGCGATGCCTCCATCTCGGAGTTGGGCGTTCACGCCCCTGACCGATGCACGCGCTGTGCCAACCGCTAGTCCGCTCGGTGACCGTGCTTTCCGATTAGTGGCACGAATACCACCGGCTCCATCTCCGTTGTGCTGAGCTCATCGTCCTCGCGAACCACGAGCGTCAGGAACTGGTGCTCCCGATCCCCGACAGGAATGACCAACCGCCCACCGGACCGATCCAGCTGCTCCAGCAGCGGTTCAGGCACGGATGGGCCGCCCGCGGTGACCAGGATGGACCGATACGGCGCTCGTGGCTCCCAGCCCTGGGTTCCGTCTCCGACCACCACGTCGACCCGGTCGCCATAGCCGGCATCGGCCAGTCGTTGCCGTGCCGTCTCTGCGAGTGACTCGTGGCGTTCGATGGTCGTCACCCGGCCCCCCATCTCGGCGAGCAGGGCGGCCTGGTACCCCGATCCGGTGCCGACCTCGAGCACGTTCGCGTCGCGCCAGCCCCCGGGAGGCTGGGCGGTCGCCGTCATCACCGCCACGACATACGGCTGGGAGATCGTCTGCCCCGATCCGACGGGGAGCGCGTGATCGCCGTACGGCTCATCGCCCTCGACGAACCGATGCCGCTCGACCGCGCCGAACGCACGCAGCAGCTCCGGATCGCTGATGCCGCGTGCCTCGAGCTGCTCGGCCACCATCCGCGCGCGTTCGCGGACGTGATCGTCTGCGGGGTTGCGCGGCCGCGAGAAGCGCGGCCACCGCATCGGTCTTACGTCAGTCCGGGCTCAGGTCAGCTGGCCGCTGCGCTGCTGGTGGTCCGGGTGCGGGTCGTGCGCGGTGTGCGCCGCGGGGCATCGGCCTCGGCCGCGATGTCATCGGTCGCGCCGGCTCCCGACTCGACCGTGCCAAGCGTGGCGGCGTCGAGCACGTCGTTGAGGATCCGATCTGCCTTCTCACGCACCAGGCGGCGGGTCTCTTCGCCCTTGCGCGGGGCGAGGAGGATGCCGACGGCCAGCCCGACGAAGAAGAACCTGATCGCGATTCGGACGCGGCTGAACATGGGCGATGTCGTCCCTTCGTGTGTGGGTGTTTCGTGCTCAGTGGGAATGGCAAGAAGGATACCACCGGCGCAGTTCAGACCTCGTCGTGGCCACTTCTCGTTCGCAGCCTCTCGTGATGGGCCATGTATCGGGCTATTGCGCGCATCACCAAGGGATCGTGCGCGTCGCTGCCCCATGTATGTGACTCCGCGACGCAGCATCACTGCGATGCGCGCCGCATTGCCTCATTCATCGGCAATTCCATTGCTCGTGGCACCGAGCACCCTCAATTGCTCCAAAGTATCCGGCCGCGCCGTACGCCGCCAAGCCGGCACGTGCCGTAACGCTGCACTCATGAGTCGTCGGGACTCAGGACCTTCGCACTGGGTGCCATAGTGCCTGATCTATCGAGGCGCCTGGGTCGGCGTATCCACAGGAGGCCATCGGACCCAAGGGGCGTTCCGCTTCGTATCGCCTGCATCACCTGGCGCGAACCCGCAGGCAGGACCGATCCGAGCAGGGTCACGTGCGGCCCGAGCACCATCCGATTGGAACGAAGATCCTCCACCGCGAGCACGAGTCGGACTGGCCGTCGGTGCTGGCGCGCCAGCCAATCGCGCTTCAGGGAAGCCGCTCGATACTGACCCTGGAAGTCGCCCATGTGCCGGATGATCTCCACGGCCGCGATCTCGGTGGGCCCGTAGAGCACCTGATCGGTTGCCTGTCCGAAGTCACCGGACGTGACCTCGATGCCGATCTTCCACGCCGCGTGCGCTTCCGTGGCCAAGTATTGAGCAATTGTCGCCTGGCCTCGATCACGCAGGGAGGGTCCGCGCCCCGGATAGGCACGGATGACGAGGTCGAGCCCGACGGCGTCGGTCACGGCGCAAAGAGTCGCAAGGGTCGTATGGGGCGACCCTTGCTCAACGCGCTCCCAGGTGGATCGCGACACGCCGGCGCGCCGCGACGCGTGGGCCTTGCTCGCGCCGGCTGCGATCCGAGCCGTCCGCACGTCCTTGCCCACGGGCCTGGCCTGATCGCTCGCTCGTTGGCCGCCACGTCGTCGCGTCATGAGCCGGATTCTCGTCGCCAACACTTACCGGACGGTTATGCGGCGATTACGGCGATGGTCAGCGCCGCGTTCGTGCTGATCTATGAGGCAACTGGACACGCGACGGGGCATGCATGCGCCGCCATGCCTCATGAATGAGATGCCACGGTACGGTAGGCGAGCTCTCCGTGCGGTGCGGCCCCATAGATCGCCGGCGCGCGCAAGGCCGCGATGCCACAGGGGGAACAAGGATCGTGGATGAGGATCTCGGTGATCGGCTCGCCGTCGGGAGGCTGGTAGAGCACGAAGATCGATCCCCCGAGATCCTCCGGGGTCATCGCGACGTAGAACCACCCATCGACCGACCCCAAACGCATCATCTCTTCAATCGCCGAGCCCGTACTCCTTGATCTTGGCGTACAGCAGACGCCGGTAGATCCCGAGATCATCGGCGGCCTTGCTCCGGTTGCCGCCGGCTCGGTCGAGCGCTTCCTTGATCAGCTGCCGCTCGAGGGCAGAGACGCGTCCCTTGAAGGAATCGGCTGCTCCGTTGGTGTCCGCATCAACGTTGGCTTCATCGGCCTCGAGCTTGCCTCGGCGGTCCGACAGGTCCTCTTCGTCTTGCTTCAGGCGTGAGCGCCGCTCGGCCAGGCGCTTGCGATCGCGGGCCTCGCGAGTGTTGCCGAACGGGAGGTGCTCGAGCGTGATCGGGTTGCCGCGGGAGAGCACGACCGCGCGCTCGATCGCGTTCTCGAGCTCTCGCACGTTGCCCGGCCAGTCGTAATCGACCAGCCGCTGGAGCGCCTCTTCGCTGATGGCCGTCGGGATGGCCCCGGCCGAGTGGCGGAACTTGACCAGGAAGTGCTCCACCAGCAACGCGATGTCGTCCTTCCGCTCACGCAGCGGAGGCATGTGAATGTGGATGACGTTGAGGCGATAGTAGAGATCCTCACGGAACTTGCCGCTGGTGACCTCGTCGGCGAGGTTGCGGTTGGTGGCCGTGATGACGCGAATGTCGATCTTGATCGGCGTGTTCGAGCCGATTCGCTCGAACTCCCGCTCCTGGAGGATGCGCAGCAGCTTGGTCTGGGTGCCGGGCGTCATCTCGCCGATCTCATCCAGGAAGATGGTGCCCTTGTTGGCGGTCTCGAATCGGCCCTTGCGCATGGTCATGGCGCCGGTGAAGCTGCCCTTCTCGTGGCCGAACAGCTCGGTCTCGAGCAGCGTCTCCGGCAGGGCCGCGCAGCTCACCTTGACCAGTGGATGCGGATTGCGCTTGCTTGCCCGATGCAGCGCCTCCGCGATCAGCTCCTTGCCGGTGCCTGATTCTCCCGTGATGAGAACGGTTGCATCCGACGGGGCCACCTTGCCGATGAGCTTGAAAACCTCGAGCATCGGCTTGGAGGAGCCGACGATGCGCTCGCGCTCCGCCTCCCGCTTGCCGAGCTCCAATCGCAGGGCGCTGACCTCAGAGGACATGTCGGCATGCTCAAAGACGCGCTTCAGGGTGGCGAGCAGATCATCGATCTCGAACGGCTTGGTGACGTAGTCGTAGGCGCCGTGCTCCATCGCCTTGATGGCGGTGGATGAGCCTCCGAAGGCCGTCATCACGATGACTTCCAGGTCACTGTGCTCGCGCTTCAGCTGGCGCAGGACACCGATGCCGTCCTGGTCGGGCAGCTTGACGTCCATCATCACCAGGTCCGGCAGATTCTTCGCAATCAGCTCGAGCGCCTGGGCGCCGCTCTGCGCGGTCCGGACGGCATAGCCCTCCTCGCCCAGCAGATCCTTGAGCAAGGTGCGAATGTCACTGTCGTCGTCGACGACGAGCACCGACCGCTGGGAGTCGGCCAATCGAGAGTTCCTCCGTCCGTCACAGAGCTTGGCAGGGTGGCAGCCGAGTATGGCACCTGTCCGCATTCCGTACAACCGGGCCGGGTTCGGCGGTCTCGCGCCGGGTTCGACCGACAAACCAGCGCATTGTTGGCACCAGGTTCTGTCCCGCGCGGGCGCGCGCTCGGTCGCACTCGATAGTTCCTTCGTTCGCGGCCCGGCTGGCCAGCGAGGACCGGTTTGACCGATACCTCGGTACTGGAATTTCGGTGAGAGCCGGCCTCGCGGTCACTCCACGCTGGGCGATGCCTCGGGCGACGCGGAAGGCTCAGCCGATGCAGACGCGGAAGCTGCAGCCGAACCCGAGGGAGATGACTCAACCGAACCCGAAGCGGGCGGCAGGGACGGGAGTGGGGGAGCCGTGGGCTCCGGGATGAAACGCGACGGGATGCCGGCGATCGAGAGAGCGATGACGAGGATGAAGATCCCGACGACGACCAGGATCCACGGCCGCGCCAGGCGATCCTCGCGGCTGGGCAGGGACCCACGGTAGCCCGGCTCGCTGCGGGAGGGCTCGGCCCCGCGGCTCGGGCCTGGGCTCGGCGTCTGGCTCGTCGTCATGCGTCGGGTTCGTCTCCAGGCTTCGATGGTGCCGATGGGCTCGTGCGTGCCGCCAGGTTGGACAGGGTCGCGTTCGCGCCGATGGCGCTGGATCGAAGGCGATCGTTCGCCCCGATCAGGATCCGACGAGCATCAGCCACTCGCCGCCGGCCATGCTGCGTGGCGCTCACGGCGCTGACGCCGAGTGCCCAGGCCAGCATTCCCAGCGAACCGACGACCAGCAGCGCGAGCGCCGCGACCGCCAGGTCGAGAATCAGTCCCACGGCGCGCGAAGGGTAGCAGATCGCCCACTCAACGGGCGTTGCGCATGGACGGGATGACGATGCCGATGAAACCGGCCAGGGCGCAGATGGCGCCGCTCACGATCAGCACCGGAGCTGAGCCGATGACGCCAGCCAGCCATCCGGAGAGGCCCATCGAAGCGGCGATCGACCCGAACACGAGCGCCTGCCGGCTCGAGACCACGCGGCCCATCAGCCGCTGCGGCGTGCGTTGCTGGAACAGCGTGACGGTCGGAATGATGAAGACCATGTTCATGGCGCCGGTGAAGAAGAAGGCGACGATGGCGAGCAGCGGATCGGTCACCAGGCCAGCGCCGACGAGCGAAAGCCCCATGCCGATGAACCCGGCGATCACCATCGGCCCCTTCGGCAGGCGATCGCCGATGGCGCCGACTGCAATCCCTGCCAGCACGCTGCCGACCGCGATGGCCGTCAGGAGCAGCGAGTAGGTCTGCTCGAAGCTCATGGCGCCGCGATTCACGACGTCGCGAGCGTAGAGAAGGCTGACCACGATCTCGGCGCCGACCGCCACCTGGGCGAGGGTCGAGAGCAGCGTGTTCGAGAGCAGCGCTGCTTCGCCCCACAGGAACGCGAAGCCCTCGCGCATCTCCCGCCAGACGGCGCGGACCGAGATGGGCGCGGCCGGCGCCTCCAGCTGGCGCGGCAGGATCATCGCCCAGATGAGGACGCCGGAGACGATGTAGGTCCCTGCATCCAGCACGAACGCGGCACCGATGACGGAGCTCAGCGCGGTCACGATCAATCCGGCGATCGGGAAGCCGATGAGATCCGCGGCGGTCTCCGGCACCGACATCGCCGAGTTCGCCGAGACCAGGTCGCGCTCCTCGACGATTGCGGGGACGACCGCGGTCTTGGCAGGGCGGAAGAGGAGGGTGATGGTCGCCGTCAGGAACGCCGCCAGGTACACGAAGCCGATGTGGACCTCGAACGCGAACGGCACGGCCAGCACGAGTGCGGCACGGACGAGGTCGCAGGCGATCATGGTGCGGCGGCGATCCCAGCGATCCACGAGCACGCCGGCCAGCGGGCCGAGCACGACGCTCGGCACGGCGGTGGCCGCGAAGGTCAATCCCAGCTCGAGCTCCGATCCGCGGCCGGCCACGAGGGCGCCGAGCGCGATGATGTGGATCCGGTCGCCGAGCAGCGAGATGAGCTGCCCCACCCAGAGCAGGGAGAAGTTACGGTTGCGCACGAGGCGCAGGTAGGGCGACTGGGCTCGCGGCACCTTGGCGTCCGCGGCCACGGGAGCTCCGGCGTTGGCGGGGATCGCGGACGCATCGGCATAGGCGAGCCCGGTCTGGAACGTCCCCGCGGCAGACTGGCGCGTCATTGCGCCGGGACCGATGGCGAGCGCGCTTCGGGAGGGCGCATCGGCCCTGGTCATCGAGTACACGATGGCCCAGAAGATCCCGAGTGCGAGGAGCACGTCGCCGATGCTGACGACGTCGCGGATATAGGCGATCGGCAGCGGAATGACGTCCCCGAAGAGACCGCCGGAGGCGACGAAGCCGGCGACCGTATCGGTCCGGAGGAGGAAGTGGAAGGGATCGTTGGCGATCTGGGCTTCGGTGAAGCCCGCCGAGAAGTAGGCGGCCGACCAGATCGGCATCTGTCCCTGGTTGAGGAGGACGGCGAGCATGTTGGCGCCGATCCCGACGGATGCGATCTGGAGCCCCGGCACCCGCCAGTTGCCCCACAGCCAGACGAAGATGAGGGCATAGGCGGCCAGGTAGGCCCATCCGGCCGGGATCTCTGCGCCGATGCCGGTCTCCCGGCTCACCCCGACCAGGACGCGCAGCCCAAGCGCGACAACGAGCAGCAGGCTCCATCGCAGTCGGAGCTCGGCCAGCCTGGGAAAGGCTCCCCCGGCGATTGCGCCGATGATCAGCGCAAGAACGATGGTGCTAAGAAACATCGTCCGAGGCCAGGGCGGGCCTCGCTGTCGGTTCCAAGGATTGCGTGGCGGCCGCGACGGTGTCATCCGCGTCGTGCTTCGCGTCGCGAGGATCGGGTTGGTGGAGCATTGTCGGCAGCTCGTCCGGCCGGTCCGGAGGCCGATCGAGGATGCTGCGATCGAGGTTCACGAGGATGGGCACGATCTCCGGATCGAACTGGATGCCGGCGAACTTCTCGAGCTGATCCACCGCCTGTTCATGGGTCAGCGGCGTCTTTCGGTAGGGACGGGAGCTGGTCATGGCCTCGTACGCGTCGGCGATAGTGAGGATTCGCGCACCGCGCGGGATGTCGAGCGCCTCGATGCCATCCGGATAGCCGGAGCCGTTGAACCACTCGTGGTGCGCCTTGATGAGCGGCGCCTCCGCGCTCAGCTGCGTCGCCGGCGCCACGATCTCCGCGCCGATCGTCGGGTGCTGGTTCATCAGGATCCGCTCGCCCTTGTCCAGCGGACCCTCCTTGAGAAGGATGTTGTCGCGGATCCCGATCTTGCCGATGTCGTGCAGCAGCCCGGCCCAGGTGATCTTCTCGATGTCGTTCTCGGGCAGGCGCATGACGCGCGCCATCGCCTCCGAGATGTGGCTCACCCGGCTCGAGTGGTTTCGCGTGTAGTTGTCGCGGGCGTCCACCGCCTTGGACAGCGCCTCGATCGTCTGCTCGAACAACTCCCTCGTCTCAACGTACCGCGCATACGCCAATCGCGTGGTCAACAAAGGTACGGCAAAGAGAGCAGTGGCCCACCAGCCCACACCATCGGCCATCTGGAACACCTGGGCCATCAGCCAGGCGAGCGGGACTAGGCCGATCATCGTAGGAGCTATTCCAGAAACATCTTGTGCCCAGACAGTCCGGATCGAGGTTCCAGTGCGCGCACTGACTGCAGCGACACTAAGCGTCCAATTGACCAGCCATAGCGCCACGCCAGCCAGAGTAGCGGCGATAAAGGTGACCCCTGCGCGACCGCCGAGAAGCTCTGGGATAGTCGCCAGGATTCCCTCATAGACGAGCGCGCCCGCTGCAACCGCGAGGACAATCGCCGAATGGTTGTAGAGAGTCCCGTACCACGGGACGGCGCCGCGTACCTCACGGGCGTCTGTGGAGCCAATTGCGGCGACGATCACACCAGCGAGGGGTCCCCCCAACAGGAACGATGCAATAACAGGCGATGCCGAGACGGATACGATCGTGCCCCGCGGGAGCTTCACTGGAAGGGCGCTGGCGACAAATGCGGCAGCGATCCAGAACAGTAGACCCGGTATGCCGCTGATTGCAGGACGCAGGGGAAATAGGAAGACAACCGCCACAATCGTGATGATTGCAGCGGTTGTCGTTATGAGGACTAGGCTACGGACTCTGCTATTCACCAGTTCTGTACCGCGACATTTGCGGTCTGGCAGTCTAGCACTCCAGCCTACCAGCCCCTTACGCCGGCGCCTCCAGCCAAAGCCAAGGCGGTCAAAGTAAGGATGACCAGAATCAGCGAGGCGAGCCTATTACCAAACTCTCGCATGCTGATCGTCCCTTCAGTGCTGGGATTACCAGCCCTTCGTGAGCTCTCTCATCAGAAGGTGCCCTCTTCTGAACGAATCTGACGACAACCGACACACTCCGGTGACGGAACGGTCGGTTGCACTACCCGCTCCCCGCTGGCCTAAGTGCCCAAGTTCGGCAAGCGGATCTGCGCGTCCCACGGTATTGCGACCAGTACCAAGGTACTACGGTCGGGTGGTACTGTAAGTCTCGGCACAAGCATAGTCAACCCCCTAACGCCTAAGGCCCGGATACCGTCCATTAGGACTTGATCTGACCACCAATCGATAGCGCGACCGCGGCGTCTGAGAGACCTGCTGAAGGTGCCTCGTCCAATTCGTCCCGGATATGTTTCGCGAACTCGAGCAGGAGGTCGCGTGCTGCTACCTTTCTTCCGCTGCGTGCAAGGCAGTCGGCCAGGGCGATCGTTGCTCCTTCATCGAAAGGATCGATGTTCACCAGAGCTGACGCCGCTCGAAGCGCGATGTCGATGTCATATGAGGTGTGAGCACCCATGGCGATCGGCATGAGCA